>CAZRLV010000272.1:0-5149 GCA_964600955.1 uncultured bacterium | reverse complement strand
TCATAGTAAAAACCGCCACAGACGGGCCAAGAACTAAAACAAATTTACCCCATTTCAACAAGAAAATGTAAAACAAAAAGAGGAACCACGAAAGGTTGAAGAAGGAACTAAAGAACCATCGGAACTAGAGAACTAGAGAAGAGCGGGAAGGCGGAAGCAGAAGAAAAAACCTTTGTCGTCATCCTACGTACAAAGTTTCAATAGGACAGCCCTGCCCTCCCTCAAATTGGACTTCCCAATTCTCACGAACAAAGCTCCAGTGTCTTGCAAGGAGGACAATAAATGAAACACACCGTCTTAAACTATAATGAATTAAAACGCCGCCAAATCAGGGATATAGCCGAATACTTATTCGCCTCGATCCGCCTGGCTCAGGAAACAGAGCTCTACCCATGTATCCCTATAAAAAACCAAATTCTGGACACAGCCTTACATGAATCCCTCGTTCCTGAGCGCATGTTTGACATTGGAGATCTTCTCGCCCTAAAAATCAACGGTGAGAGTTTTTCCCCAATCGGACTCCCCGACTGGTTCAATTCCGGATTAAATATCCGACGCCAGGACGGCCTGATCCAATGTAAGGAACTTCAAGAAATCATTGAGATGGCCTGTGAGCTGAACTTTGTCTCTTTAGTAGACAATTTGGAATTTCTGGTACTCAAGATCAGTCAGCGCCAGGCCATAGACCTATTAAAACAACTGGGACAATCCCACGACAAAGCCATTTTATTCGGAAAACGGCTTTTAACAAAAATAAAGCAGATAAAAACCAAAAATGGCCCTGAACCCATCACAGGCCCTATTGAGAACATCCGGGTACTCATGACTCCCCTGGACCCAAACACCTAAGGACATAGTGACCTCCGTCACCTTTTTGCTTCCCACTAAATACCAGGCAAACTGATTACATGAAAATACGAACTATTTACAATTTTCCCAATTTCCAGCCCCAAGACCCCAGTGAGTGGTAGGAGTGAAAAGAGTTTGTTCAAAAAGGAGAAAATGATGACACCTCAAACAATAGCAACTCAAACAGTAGCCCGGGGCGTGGCAACGGCAGTTGCCCAAAGGGGCGGAGCAGTAGCCATTTCCTACGGGGGCACAACCATAGCTGCCTGCGGAATGCCCGCCGTGCTAATCGGGGCTAGCTTCCTCATTCTCGCAGGTGCTGGAGCCTTCTATATAATCCGCAAAGCAAACCAGAAAAAGCTCAACTAAAGGAAAAAACAATTCATGAAACGCTCAAAACCCCCATACATACCCCACAAGAAAAAAACTCCAAGAAAAATTGGAAATTTTTCAAACATTGGAGTAGACTTTAGTCTTGCCTCAGCTACAGGGACAACAATTTTTACGCTTTATCGTGGGATTGTGGCTCTGAGACCGGACTTGGACAGGATATGAAAGAATTTCCGATCTACAAGTTTCAATTCACCCTTAAGCTAGACGGCCCTCTAAAGGCACCACGCTTCAAGGGCTCCATGCTTCGTGGTGCTATGGGTCACCAACTCAAGCGTGTAGCCTGCGTGAGCAGCGACAGAGACTGCGATGCTTGCCCCGTTACAAAATCATGCCCCTATTTCGTCAGCTTTGAAACCAGAGGGTTATTCGATGGCAACCAACGTGATTGCCCCCATCCCTACCTGATCAATTGCAAGGATGAACGCAGGGACCTTAAAAGGGGCGCTTCCCTGATCTTTGACTTAATCCTGATGGGTTCTCATGTAAGAAATCTACCCTATTTTCTACACTCTTTTATCCAAGTAGGTGCTGAAAAAGGTCTTACACGGGGCAAAATCGGCTTTGAAATCAAAAGCGTAAAAAATAAGGGTATTGAAATCTACGATGCTAAAACTCAGTGCCTTTTGGAGAGCCAAACTCCGTTACCCGACCTGGTTGAAGACCTGTCTCCTGTTGACTCGCTTGAAGTCAACCTTTTGACTCCAACCAGAATCAGATCCAACAAAAGGTATGTAGGAAAGGAACTGGAATCTTTGGATTTTCTTAAATGCCTCTACCACACTATGGAAGGCCTGCAACCCTACCTTGGTGATCTCTCGCTTCCCAGCAAAACAGAGTTTTTTGGCAAGTCCAATGCACTAAAAATTAGAAATAAGAATCTTCGCTGGCAGCCAGTGCTCAGGCATTCCAACAGGCAAAGAAAAAAAATCCCCATGGGGGGAGTCATGGGAAGTTTCCAACTACAAGGACAGCCACTAGAAGAAATCACCCCATACCTGTTTCTTCTACCGCTAACAAATCTTGGAAAAAACCGAGTATTCGGCTTGGGACAGGTGGAAATATACTTGCCGAAGTCAGGACAAAATGAAGTGAGGTGCTCATGAAAAGGCTGATTTTAAAGATTAACAACAATACCCCATGGATGCTAAAAGGACCGGATCAAACTAAACTCGCACCGCTAAATGGCAAAGCCTTGCGGGGATTGATGCGTTTTTGGTTTCGAGCCCTCTTTTACGGAGCTGATCAGGTGCTTGACGGCTATAAAATTGCAGGTAGCCTCGACAAGCTGAAGACTTTGGAGAATTTCATTTTCGGCGGTCCTGATAATCGAAGCATTTTTGATGTGAAGGTTAAGGCATTGAACTGGACTCAAGCTTCTAAACTTTGGAAAGGTCTCAAGTTTGACCCTAAAACCCCGCGTAATAAGGGTCCTTATATTGGCTACCACGCCACCCATTTTGATTACAAACAGAATGGTGCGGGAGTCAATAATAAACCCCATATCACGGATAATCTGAACAAATGCTATGAGTTTCAAATTATCTTACAATTTAAATCCCGTGTCGACTTTTCTGACAAAAGAGATGTCACACAGGACCTCCTATTTCTCTCAGACAAACTCCAATCTGCGCCTGAAGATTGCTATACCTTGGTTGTAGACGCGTTGCAAGCACTGATTATCTTTGGGGGCTGTGGCTCAAGATCACGAAAAGGTTACGGCTCACTAGAGGTGACGGAATGTACGGGTAAGCCTTGCGCCCTTCCCAACAAATTTATATTTGAGAACAGAGACGAGCTTGAAAATGAAATCAAACGGCTCCAAAGTTATTCAAAATCTCATTCAAACCTTTGCCAAATAACAGCATTTTCCAAAAGCTCACAGCTAGGTATTTCAGCACCCTATCCCGACTCTCGGCAATGCTTCAATAGATTTGATCATGTATACAAATGTCATAAAAAGCATAATACCCGCCATAAAGGCAATATGCAGGACGGGAAATTAACCCGAGCTCTCTGGGATATCACGGAGCCAAATAAAAGCGGATCAAGCCCACCCGATTATAAGCGTGACATAGACCGTGCAATTAGTGACTACCTCGTAAAATACATGGTGGGGCTCCCTTTAAAATTACCTGCTCTTTCAGGCAAGCCATCCAAAGACGCTAGCATAGTACATGATGGCGTAGAGCGACGAGCTAGCCCACTATTTTTCTCTGTTGTGAATACAAAACAAGGCTACTGCGGTGTGCTCACCCATCTACAATCCAAGTTCCTACCAGATAATGTGCAACTCGGTTTCAAATTTGGCAGTCACATCCAAAATTTTGACCACGCCCCAGAACTTGAATCAAAATATATGCGCTCCATCATCAAAGAATTCTGTTAAAAAGGCCAATCATGACTACGCAAAATAAAATTAGCGAAGAGTATTTCAAAATCAAGCTCCTGGCGTTCTTACATGACCCCCCTGAAAAAGCCCTGAATATCCAACGGCATGAAGAAAGGGCAAGAGCCTATCTAAACAATCTGGTGGACGGCTACGACGAAGCTTGGACAGAAAACAAAGGTCGAATAAAAAATGCTGATATCTGGGCATCCATTGCCGATCGTATGCAGCTTCCATCTGGACGAGAAAAGGATTTTCATGTAGGCGATAATCTTTGCTTCATTCACCCTTTGAGCGGCGAATCAAAACCCCTAAATATTAAAGCTGAGAACGGAAAATTGATTCACAGTATTAACCAAGACACCATCCGTGACATTCTTACTACAGAATTCAAACGGCTTGAGAAAAAATTCGGTCGTAATCACAAAAGACTATACTTCCGCACTTGGTACGCACTCAAAAACAAACTAGCCTCAAGCTACCCAGAGCTAACCCTACTTCCAGCGGATACAAGAAACCCAAATCACACTATTTTCAACCACATGGATTTAACTGCCGCCTATGCTGGCGCCACCACCAACCCATACGAGCCTAAAACAGATGATAACCCCTGCCTGTTTACCTTCTGGACCCAGGGTATCCAAGACTTTATCGCCGGAGCGCGAGCTTCGCGAGATTTGTGGGCTGGTTCCTATATGCTTTCCTGGCTGATAGCACATGTTATCGCTATGTTTGTAAGAGATTTGGGGCCGGACTGCATCATCGTACCTGAGCTCAGGCATCAGCAAATGATCAGTTGGCTGGTTTTTCAAAATGATTCGATTGATGAGTCAGAGAGCCAAAACTATTTTGAAGATCTTGGTTTTGAGCCCGATAAAATTGAAGAAGTACTGGATTTTGAGAAGTTTTTCATCCCAAACCTTCCCAATAATTTCACAGCCTTGATCCCAGAATCTTATCTAAAAAATATAGAAAGCAAAATTTCAGCTACGCTAGACAAATTATACACAGAGATTGGCAACAACACCCAAGCTGGATTTCAAAAAGACTTTGGTTCTGTTCTGGCTAGATTTGACGTTGAACTTACTCAAGCAGATTTTGTACGGGATCTAAAAAACGCTTTTTCATGGAATTTTGCGGCACTACGCATTCCAGATGAGTCTAGCCCTTACTGTGAATTCTATAGGGATGCAGTCGGTAGCAAATACAGGATCGAAAATAAAGAGCATGACCTAGTCGACCTGGTACTGCAAAGAGCCGATTTAATTGACCCTGAAAAGCGCTACGGCAAGGGGAAAAAAGAGTTTTTATCCCAACTTTGGCCGCTTTATATGCAGCACCTTGCGCACCTACGCAAACAAAAGAAAGGCTGGCGCAAATTTCGACCGCACCAAGGGGCACCTAAGGACAAATGTACTCTGACTGGATTTTCTGAGGTTATTGGTCCAGTAGGTCATAAGGATTGCCGTAAATTTTGGGAAGAATGTCATCGCAGAAATCCGATAGTGCTCCACGCCAGCG
>CAZRLV010000271.1:0-5170 GCA_964600955.1 uncultured bacterium | reverse complement strand
TAACCTTGATGATCAGCTCCAATGGGGTCATCACAACCCACCTTAAAGTACAGTTTCCACCCCGTTGGGAAAAAGAGCAAAGTGGACTGGGCTTGAAAGTCTACCGCTTCAAGAATGGCAAAGCCATCGATACTACGGATCAGGAAGACTTGATTATTACCCCCAAAGACCTTTATATCAACAGTGTCAATCTTGAAGCAACCGGAGAAGGCGCCCTGCTTATGGTAAAGATGACGCATATATTAACACCTGAAATTCCCGGTCTATACAATCTCTATATTCAAGCTAAAGCGCGCCGACAAGCCTATTACCCCCTCAAGGAACAACCGGTACTGGAAGTTGTTGACACCGAGCCAAAAAATATTGAACCTGCAAGACTTCTCGAAGAGCTATTACTAGGCAATCATCACCCCTTTCTTCTAGCTTCTGAAAGATGTCTCGATGAGGCTCAATGTGCTTTTCTATCGGATGGTTTTTTGCACAAGGCCAGGCGAATTCTCCAACAACGTGTTTTGATCGAATCCTCCTCCAGCGATCAAGAGGCTCTTGAAATCCTCACGGCCCTAAAGCAAGTTCAGAACTAACCTAAGAATCATTGCACTTATAGTTAAGTGTCTTTGGTTTTAAGACGATCCATTCTCTGTGGAACCCATTGTTGAGTTTACCCTGAAAAACGGGCTAACGGTGCTCTGCGAGCACTTGCCTTATATCCGGTCCGTCCTTCTGGGACTCTGGGTTAAGGAAGGTTCGCGCATCGAAACCTCCAACCAATTTGGAATGGCTCATTTTTTGGAGCATCTGCTCTTTAAGGGCACCGCAAAGCGCTCTGCCCATGAAATCGCCGAAAGCCTGGAAACTGTAGGTGGAGAGCTAAATGCATTTACCTCACGGGAGCATTGCTGTTACTACGCGCGGGCTACACATGAGCATGCCGAACTTATTTTTGATGTGATTTCCGATCTGGTTTTTCATCCCAACCTGGACCGCGAGGAAATGGAAAAGGAAAAACTCGTGGTTTGCCAGGAAATCGACATGTACGAAGATTCACCAGAGGAACTCGTCCATGAATTACTAGTGCGCGAAATGTACGGCGAACCTTTGGGACATCCGGTTATAGGCTATAAAGACCGAGTGGACCAGTTTAAGCATTCAAAACTCAAGACGTTTCACAAAAGACTCTACCATCCTTCAAATCTATTCCTGACCATCGTGGGCAATCTTGAAGAGGATCAATTCAGAAATCTGAGTCTGAAGTATTTTGATGAAAAGAAATCCCCGATCCCTCCTCCATCTTCTCTACCAGATCCTGAGGAAAGAAAACAGGGGGTCCTGGCAGTCCAAAAAAATGTGGAACAATGTCATCTGGTTTTAGGCTGGCACGCCTTTGCCATTACCCATGAAGATCGCTATGTTTTGCATCTTATCTCGGCTTATCTTGGGGGCGGTATGTCTTCGGTTCTCTTCCAGGAAGTCCGCGAAGCCCTTGGCTTGACCTATAATATCTATTCTTTTGTGCGCGCCTATAAAGATGCGGGGTTCCTGGGAATCTACAGTGCCCAGTCTGATGAAAACTCTTCGCAGGTCATGAACCTTATTTTTTCGATTGCCTCAACTTTAGAGCAGGAAGGCATCACCTCCGAGCGCCTGGACCAGCTTAAGTCTCAGCTAAAGGGGAATTTACTTCTAGGCCTCGAACGAACCTCCTTTAGAATGAACCGCATGGGGGTTGGCCATCTGTATTTTGGACAGGTCATTTCTCCCGAAGGGTTGATTGCACTGGTCAATAAAGTAACTCAGGCAGATATCAGGCGTGTAGCCTCCAAAATTTTCTCGCAAACTCCGTCCTGTGTAACCGTAGGACCTAAGTCTCAGGAAACACTGGAGAAGGAATTCAAAGAAGCAGAGGATTCAAAATGATTTCAAAAATAAAACAGTGCCTGAGTTTGGGCCTGGTATTGGCGATTGGAACCCACTGGGTTGTACATGCAAAGACCGACCCCTCCAACGATTCACCTCTTATTCTCAAACTACCCTCAGATCTGGACTATCCCCGAGACCAGCTCAATCTCAGTATTCATCTACCCAACAAAGTCAAACCCTCCACCGAAGCCAAAGAGTTGAGCCGCAAGATCATGAGAAAGCGGTTTGATTTTAATTCCCACCCTTTTGAGAAAGTCTCAAGACGCTCTAGGTTTCGGTCTATCGCCGCCAGATTTGCCAGAAAGGGCATACTCAAGTCCTCCACTGACTTACGTTCGGTCCGTGACAGTAATTTTCAGCTCCTGACTGTGCAGGCGGCCAGAATCGTTTTAAAAATATATGAGGGACTGCGCTTTTTAAATGAGAGACAAGAATTAAAGGTTCACGGCATCCGCAATCAGGACATCAACGACCTTAAGGAACTGGTGGACGAATTCCAAAAGGAAATCAAGATGTTCACATACCAGCCCACGCGGATGCGAAAAGAGCTCGATCAGATTCTGGATATCGTCAATAAAACCTCAGGTAAAGGAACCATCCGTGTCACCGGAATCGAAGAAAGCGACGACGGAACCCTGATTAATCTCTATATCAGTAGGGAGTGAAATTCAGGGAACAAAGGGAGCCAAGGAATCAGAGGAAGCATAGGAATGAAGATGGATCCCCCGGTCAAGCCGGAGAATGACAAAAATCGAGAAAGGAACTAAAGAACTATCGGAACTAGAGAACTATAGAATAAAAAAAGAGCGGGAAGGTGGAAGCAGAAGGAGCAACTATTTTTTCTTTTTCCCATTCCGATGATTCCTGTAGTTCCGATAGTTCTGTAGTTCTTGACTCATCAATCTTTCTTTAGCTCCTGTTTCAGCTTTTCAAATTCGTCGCCTTCTACGTCTGAGGATGGTTTTGCTGCGGATGCTGCATCCCCAATAAGCTCTGGATCCTTTTTAAGGGCCAAAAATTCGGCTTCAACACCCGAATCAAATGCGACTTCTTCAAGGCGATTATCCATGGATTCGGCGTTCATTTCTAACTGAGCCGTGGCATGATCTTCAATCCCGGTGATCTTGTTCTCAAGCCGGTCAAATGCTTCAAAATGGGAAGAATCGTCCAAACCCACCATCTGCTCGGCTATTGCTTTTTGGGTTTTGGCTGTCGAATGTTTTGCCTTTAGAAAGTTCTTCTTGCTTTCGGACTCCTTGACCTTTGCTTCAAGCTTTCTAAGATTACCTTTTAATTTTTCCACCATAAGGGACTGCGAGTCCAGGGAGCTTTTGATTTGATCCGCGATCGTCTCATGATGTTTCTTTCTCTGCAGAGCCTCTTTAGCGAGATGATCGTTAGATTCATCATCGTCGCTTAGAATGGCCTTGGCCTTAACCAGGTAGTTCTCAGCCTGCTTTTTTTCATTTTGATAATCTCTTTCGAGTTTTTTCTGGCTGGCAATGGCCGATGCCACATGTTTTTTGGTGTTTTTCAGCTGATCGTTCATATCTCGAATCACCTGATCCAACATTTTTTCAGGATCTTCAGCACTGTCCAAAACCGCATTTAAATTACTCGAAAATATTCTTTTAATTCTCTGCCAAAGGCTCATTTTCCACTCCTTTACCTAAGAAAAGCTCAGCTACTGCATCCCATACCCTCTGTAACCGGCATTATATCATGAAATCCAGTGCATTCGTGTACCCGGATATAACTGCATGCGGGGTCAATTGACGATATCTCTGCTGACAAGCCATTGGTTTGGCTATCCTCTGCTGTCAAATCACCAATAATTATGGGATATAAAATTAAGTTTTTGTTTCTGGCCCTGGCCTTTGGATTCGCTGAAATTGCGTGGGCAGATCCCCCAGTAGTGACTCTATCTCCAACGGGCCCATTAACTACCGATTTTGGCCTGGTAACGGTCACAGCCAACGCCTCGGATGTTGATGGAGACGCTTTAAGCTATAGCTGGAGTTTTCAAACCTTTCCTCCTTCTCTGGTAAATCCCCCTGAACTCAATATTACCTCGGGTTCGTTCGCATCTACAGCAGCTTTCACCCTCACCTCGGAGGGAATTTATAATCTTCAAGTGATTGTAGATGACCTTGATGGGAATCCCTCAACCCAAAGCTCTAGATTAATCCAGATCAATGCGGTGTTTTCACAAACCTTTTTTGTTTCCAACTCGGGAGATGACGCTATATCCGTACCTGAAATATCCCTGGAGAATCCCCTTAAAACCTTGGGGCGTGCCCTCGATCTAGTAGGAGCCGGTGACACGGTTATCCTACTGCCGGACTCGGTGCAATCACCTGCGCCTACCACATTCGAGATATCTACGGCAGAAATCAATGCCACTGGAACCCTGGAGAATCCCATTTTAATCTCAGGTCAATTTGAAAATCTGATTACCTTACGTCCCCTGGGGGTAAACACGGGTATGCGCTTCATTCAAAAAAGCTTCATTACCCTGAGAAATCTTAATCTTGATGGGTTTTCAAACGCGGGTATTGAACTGACATCTGCTTCCGACCTGCGCATTGAGAACTGTAGAGTCTCCAGTTCTGGAATTGGCATCAGCCTGAACTCATCGACACGTACAACCATCACAAACTCTCGATTCAAGGCAAACAATACGGGAATTAGAGTTCAAGATTCTTCGCATAATACGGTCGAATTTAGTATTTTCGCTAAAAACAAAGAGCACGGGTATCTCCAGGTTTTTATTCCGCCAGACCGTCCATCCAGCCACAACACCGTCCAGTTTTCAACCTTCTACGATAACGGCAGAACCTTTGATGATCAGATCCAGGAAGCCGCCATTCATCTAGGAAATAACGCAAGTAACAAGATTGAGTTTAATATTTTTCTCAACAATATCAAGGACTTTGCTTCTGACCATCTGTTTCAAACTTCCATCAATCGTAATATCTCCTATCTAAACCTTGGGGTAGAAGCTGACCCCCGCTTTCTACCTGAGGCTCAAACCGCCTTTTTTCCTATTGCTGACCCCCTTTTGAAAGATCCAGAGAAAGAGGATTTCAAACTACTGCAAGGTTCGCCTGCTGCGGGGGCCGGAACCGGTGGACGCAATTTTGGCGCGGTCCAGTCGGTTCCCGAATCCTTTCCATCTACCCGAGTCTGGCATGTGGATTTTGACGTAGCCAGCACCTCATTTTTACAGACAGGAGGATCGGGTGCTCCC
>CAZRLV010000270.1:0-5221 GCA_964600955.1 uncultured bacterium | reverse complement strand
CAATCCGGGGAAATCGTTCTGGGCGCCAAATATTTGGCAGCAGGCCTGTCCATGGGTTTTGGGGCAATCGGTGCCGGGTTGGGTACATTTCGCTCGGCGACTTCAGCCGTTGTCGGCATGTCGAGGCAGCCAAGTCAGGACATCATGATTCTTAGAACCATGCTGATTACCCAGGCCGTTACCGAGGCTGCATCCATTTTTGCGTTGGTGATTGCCTGCCTTTTGCTGTTTGTGCCCTTGCCCTATGCTGTTACAGACAACAATTTCTGGTTTATGGCCGCAGGCCTAATTTCGGCTGGACTGGCCATGGGCTTGGGAGCCATAGGCGGTGGAATCGGTATGGGACTTACGGGTAGCAAGGCGGTTGAAGGAGTGTCACGAAATCCTTCTTCCATAGGAGATGTGCAATTTGTTCATCTTCTTGGGTCAGCCGTGGCTGGAAACCCTGCGGTTTTTGGACTGGTTGTATCCTTGCTTTTAATGCTCAGTATTGATTACTCAGTGTTTCCAGGACTACCTAAATTAATGGCTATTCTTGGCGCAGGCTTCTCCATCGGCCTGGGAGCCATTGGTTCAGGGATCGGGTTTTGGTTTCCAGCGGCTTCATCCTGTTTGTGAACAGCTAAAAAACCAAAGGTGCGCTTTAGCCTGGTACGTACCATGCTCATTGGACAGGCAGTGGCACAGTCGGTTTGTGTTTTTGCCCTGGTGGTAGCTTTGTTATTACTTTATACGGTGAATTAACAACGAATTTTTTAAGGTCAGTTTTTACTAATTTACAGGAGGAATGAAATGGCAGCAACAGGTGAAGAAGTCGCTATGACATCGGCGATTATTACGGGTTGTAAGTATTTGGGAGCTGGGATCTGTATGGGTCTTGGAGCGATTGGACCAGGAATCGGTGAATGTTTCGTAGTCGGTTAATCCTGTGATGGAATATCTCATCAACCTCAGCAGCGCTTTACCCTGGTACGTACCATGCTCATTGGACAGGCAGTTTCAGAGTCCACGGGGATTTACTCTCTCGTGATCGCACTCCTGCTTATGTATGCCATGTAATTAGCTAGATAGGCGTTGCAGAGGAGCTCAGGTCATGATTGACATTAATATCACATTGGTTATCCAGGCGGTAAATTTTCTGGTCCTTTACTGGATTCTCGATGCGATCTTTTTCAAGCCTCTATTCAGGGTGCTCGATGAGCGCCGTGAGAAGTTTGCAAGCCTAGCGGAAGGTTTCTCGGTTGAAAAGAGTCAGATCGCAGACCTGGAGTCCCAGGTTCAATCCCAGCTATCAAACATCTATTTGCAGGCCAATGCTCTAAAGATTGAGGCCCGCAAAGAGGCTGAAGGTCAGAGGGATTCCCTTCTGAATCAGGCGCGGGTCAAAGCTGACGAAGTTTGTCAGGCCAAGATCGAGGGTTTTGATAAAAACCTGGGGGAGCTTGAAACCGTTCTTGAAAAGCATACGGGAGAGTTGGGCGGGGCTATGAAATCCCATTTGTTTCAATCTCCTGGAAAACGGAGTGTGCCTCATGGTTAAGCAATTTTTCACGAGCCTCTTCTTTTTTTCTATCATCCTTTCTCAGGCGGTTGCCTCCGAGGCTCAGGCTCCTGGAATCATGGGCTTTCTCAGGGGGCATACTTGGGAATTCTTCATGGCTTGGTTCAACCTGATTGTGCTTTTGGTTTTGCTCTGGAAATTTGTTTTTGAAAAGCTGCTTTTCCCGGCTTTAGGTGAGGGTTTAACCGATATTGAGACTCGTCTGAGTACCGAAGAAACAGAACGTCGTGAATTAGCTGAGAAGATCGAAGGTCTTCAGGTAAGACTCTCTCAGATGGATCAGCAGCGAGACGAGACTCTGGGTGAAGCCAAGACCAGAGCTGAGAAGATCAAGATCGAGATCATGGAGCAGGCTCGCATTGATGAGCGCAAAGTTTTGGACCAGGCTGAAAAGGACTCTCAGACTTATTATCTGGAAAAGGTCAATGAGATAAAAAACGGGTTTTTCAGCAAGGTAGCCAGGTCTTTTGAGGAGGATGCCGGATCGGCTTCATCCCAGGGCATGGTTCAAAGCTACAATAAAGAGTTGGTTCAGGCTCTTGGGGGTTCCCATGCAAAATGATCTTGTTCTGGCCCAGGTCTATGCCATTGCCCTTGATGAGTCCCTGGACTCAAAAAAAGATGTAGATCGGGCCTTGATAGAAATTGAAGCCTTCCTGGAGTTTTGGGAAGGTCGCAGTGATTTCCGCGAGGCGCTATTGAACCCCTTTCTTTCACTTGAAAAGACCCTCGGGGCTTTGGATGCTTTATTGAAAAAACTCAAGCCAGCGAAGAAGGTGAGTAATTTTTTAAGGCTCTTGCTTAAAAATCAGCGTCTTGAGTTACTGGGCAAGATTTACCGTGAGTTTGAAGTAATTACTGATCAGCGCTTAAATCGTGGGTCAGCCAAGGTAACGATCTCTCACGAGCTGGATGAGAAAGAAGAGCAGGGTCTTAAAAAGCGGCTCGAGGCCACTCTTGGGAAGTCATTGACCCTAAATTTTGAAGTTCAGCCTGAACTTCTCGGGGGATTTATAGTTAAGTCTGGGGGAGTAATCCTGGACTATAGTGTGAAGGGACAAATGGAGCGCATGCAAGGCCTCGTTCAGAAGATGCGGGTTTGGTAAATCAACCCTAAGGCGGTAGGAAAAATGCAGATTCAATCAGAAGAAATCACAAAATTAATTAAAAAGCAGATTGAGAATTTTGACACCTCTCCGGTGCAAAAGGAAGCGGGCACCGTAACCAGTGTAGGAGACGGAATCGCTTCAGTTTACGGGCTTGACAAGGCTATGGTCGGAGAGTTGGTGGAATTTCCAAACGATATTTACGGGATGGTTCTAAATCTTGATAAAGGCGCCGTTGGAATCGCCCTCATGGGGGAGTTTAGAAAAATTCGTGAAGGTGACGAGGTGACCTCAACCGGACGTGTGATGTCCGTTCCGGTTGGCGACGAGCTTCTAGGTCGGGTTGTAAACCCTCTGGGAGAGTCTATTGACGGGAAAGGCCCCATTGCTGCCAAGAAGACGCGCCCCATTGAGCGCGTAGCCGCCGGTATTATTGAGCGCCAGCCCGTAAAGGTTCCTCTGCAAACTGGACTTAAAGCCATTGACTCCATGGTTCCCATCGGGCGGGGTCAGCGCGAATTAATCATTGGAGATCGTCAGACCGGTAAAACCGCCGTGGCCATCGATACCATCATTAATCAGCGCGATACCGGAGTGGTCAGCGTCTATGTAGCCATTGGCCAGAAACTTTCCACGGTAGCTAACGTGGTCAGGAGCCTGGAAGAGCATGACGCCATGAAAAACACGATCATTGTTTGTTCGTCGGGTGCAGACCCCGCTCCTCTTACGTTTATTGCCCCCTATTCAGGGGTGGCCATGGCTGAGGAGTTCATGTACGAAAATAAAAAGGATGTCCTCATTGTTTATGATGACCTTTCCAAGCACGCCGTTGCCTACCGTGAGCTTTCCTTGTTGCTTAAACGACCTCCGGGTCGCGAGGCCTATCCTGGGGATGTTTTCTATGTGCATTCGAGACTGCTTGAGCGGGGAGTAAAACTTAGTGATGACCTGGGCGGGGGCTCTATTACAGCTCTGCCGATTATTGAGACCCAGGCTTCGGATGTATCCGCCTATATTCCGACCAATGTTATTTCCATTACCGATGGGCAGATCTATCTGAATGTAGACCTTTTTAATTCGGGTCAGCGCCCGGCCATTGATGTGGGGCTTTCAGTATCCCGTGTGGGAGGGGATGCCCAAATCAAAGCCATGAAAAAGGTTGCAGGTTCCCTACGATTGGACCTGGCGCAATATCGCGAGTTGGCAGCCTTTGCGCAATTTGGTTCTGATCTTGATGATGCCACTCAGCGTCAATTGGCCCGTGGAGAGCGAACTCTGGAGATGCTCAAACAGGGACAGTATGTTCCTATGGATGTCGTCAGGCAAATTCTCTCAGTTTACGTCGTAACCAACGGGTTTTTGGATGATATCGATGTGGCTCATGTAGGCGCGTTTGAAGTGGAGTTCCATGAATATCTTGAGACCAAGCACTCAGGATTGATTGACGAGGTCCGTGAGAAAAGAGAACTCTCGGATGAGATGAAAAAGCAATTAGAAGCCGGTATCAAGGAGTTCAAAGCTCAGTTCACGGCAAGACTCTCCTGAGGAAAGCGCATGGGTCAAGGAAAATCACGAGAAATACGCACAAAGATCAAGAGTGTCAAGAACACCGAGAAGATCACGCGGGCAATGAAGCTGGTTTCGGCTTCCAAGCTTCGTAAAGCCACGATGGAAATCGAAGTTTATGGTCCTAGTTTTGAGGGGATTTGCGAGATTCTACCCCGCGTGGCGACTCAGGGAACGCATGCATACATGGAGTCATCGACTTGTGAGAAAGTCTGTGTCGTTTTGTATTCCGGCGAGCGATCTCTTTGCGGAGCCTATAACACCAATGCTTTTAAGATGGCCTTGAGCGTTGAGGAGCAATGCCTTCAGGATGGAAAACAACCCATTTTTGTAGCCATTGGTCGCAAAGGTGCTGACGCTTTGAGATCAGCTGGTAAGGATGTGGAGCGTGAGTTCAATTTGGTTCAGACCCTGCCGGATCAAGAGGGTGTTGAAGAAATCACAGACTATTTGACCGACCTTTTCACACGTGGCGAGGTGGGCTCTGTGGTTCTTGTTTATACCGAATTTCGCTCTGCGGCCTCTAAGACCGTAAAAAGTCATCAACTTCTGCCTTATGAAGTTGAAGGGCTTGTGGTCACCGAACCCATGGCATCAGCAGTAGGAGATGGACTGGTACGTCGCAATTATATTCTTGAGCCCTCCCGTGACGAGATTTTGGATGAGATCTTCTCTCTATTTCTGGTGGGAAAGGTTCGTGACGCCTATATTCATTCCCTTGCAAGTGAATATGGTTCGCGGATGGTTGCCATGGACAATGCCTCGCGCAATGCGGGGGAGATGATTTCCGAGTTGACCTTAAAATTAAATCGTGCAAGACAGGCTGCCATTACCCAGGAAATCGCTGAGATTGTGGGCGGAGCGGCAGGGCTAGAGTAAAGAAGGAGAAGAAATGGAAGCAATAAATGGAAATGTAGTCGCAGTCATAGGTCCTGTAGTGGACGTAGCTTTTCCTGAAGGGGCGCTCCCCGATATCTACAGTGCCCTG
>CAZRLV010000269.1:0-5251 GCA_964600955.1 uncultured bacterium | reverse complement strand
CGCAGGTTTTTAACTTTGATGAGAACAGTATGTGTAATTGGGCCATCCCCGTTGCTTATCAATTTAATGAGCGCAAGATTTCCAGATTGCCCATGGGTTGGAGTGGCTTTAATGAAAACCTGCTTAGCCTGGCTGGGTCCGGGAGTTCCACTCAGACCAGTAGTGTTCCATTGAGTGGTTATGAAACGCTTACCTATACCATAGGGAGTGCTACTGATACCATTGGTTATAGCGTGTCGTACAATGGGATGCCCCACCTCGACCCAGACCTCATCCTTTATAGAGGCTCAACTTATATTTTTAATATCGATGCCTTAGGGCATCCATTCAGGATCGTTGATGCAAATGGACAACATTATCTAGATGGTCTTAGTGGCAATGGTATTAGTCAAGGAATGACTACTGACCGTGACTTGATAAGCTTAACTTTCAAGGTACCAGAGACCGCCCCAGGAACTCTGTATTATGAATGCACAAACCCTACGCATCAGCATGGAGGTGCTCTTCTTATTAAGGATCCACCTTTCGTAGATCCGTCAGTAATTCGATTTGATGTTGTAGCGCATCTTAAAGACTTTCAGTTTACAAGTAACCAAATAGGGCAGATGCACCTCCATGACCCGGGTAGCTTTGATGAGACCGTTGGTGAAACCTCAACACCCTTGATTTTGTATCGAGGCTATACCTATGAATTTTATATACATGCACTTGATCATAGTTTTCATATTGCCTACCCCTTGGATAAGGGCGGTGCGGATCTTCTCGAAATGGATGGGGTTTTTAATAATGGCGCAATCATCAATAACGGCTCAGAGGGGGATATCACTGTTGTGACATTTGCTATTGATCCATACGCGGTATTCAATGAGTTGCGGTTTTACAGCACTGAAAATCCTGAACTATACGGTACAATCCGAATTGAAAACCCTGAGCTACTTTCTACAACTCCTGTACAATCTCCTTTAAGGGTTCAAAGTATCCAAAGAGTGGTGAACTCTAATGGCAATGGGTTTAAGGCTTCTTTTAATAAAGATGTCACGGGTGCTTCAAGTTCGGACTTCTCGCCGGTTTCTGTCCAGGGTTTGATCGATGGGCTTGATGCAAATACCCTCACGAGCCCTTCTGATGTGGCTAATGTTTTTGGCACGGGAAAGTTTTTGGTGTTCAAGGGGCTTCGCTTTAGGGATCTCATTGAGCTTTTTAGCTTTAATGATATATCAGCTCCAGACTATGTGGCTGATTTTAAATCTTTTCTAGAAAAACTCCAATTTGAGGATAAAATTGTAGATTTTGGTGGATCAACCCCTGGGGTGATGTTGACAACGCGTAGTGTTGAGATTGCCCTTGATTTACCCTCAGGCGAAGACTACCTCGTTTTCTTTAGTCCTTTTCATATTGATGAAAACGGATCCCCGTTACAGGGATATATGGGGATTTCTGACAGAGAAATCACTGATCTAGGCGGATATTTTGAAGATAACGACACTCTCTACGAATGTAAAAGGGGGATTTATTTTGACGGTGGATTTAATTCCATCTTAAACGGAGGGTTCGCAAGCTATGACCCCACAGAGATCCCCACATCTCCAATAGTTAAAGGAACCTGTTTTCGGTGTACCATCTTTAAACAATCATACCTTGATGATCTAGCAACTAAGCTTGGCGGGAACGACAATTATATTGACATCATGGCTTTGCAGAGTCAGGAAATAGCGGATCTTGTTTATCGAGTTGAGGGAACTGTGGTTCATCCAGGCTCGGCAGCTCCCTATGTACAACTTCAGTTGCCCATTGATATTTTAGGGAAAATGAATAATGGTTCTCTGATTAGATTTGGTAAATATGATTATTTCAATGCCACCCCGGTGGGAAAGTTTGTCAATCGATTTAATGATGATGGAACCTCAGACGCCGTCGATCCTGTCCGCTACATGGCCGAAGTTTTGTTGCCAAGTCGGTTCAATCTTTCCAACGGTAATCTTAATGGATTTATAAAGCTCGGTGAGGATGTGTCCCATAGCTTCGTGGCTTCTATTGCTGACAGTGGAACAGGGGGATGGGAGGGGGAGTACGTGGAGCAATCTTCAGAGCCTATAGCCTTTATTCCCTCTGTTGAAATGATGATAGGAGGGACTAGTCTGATTTTAACAGATGTTATTGTTCTTCGCAGTATTGAGTATTCCTATCCGGTTAAGCTTAATTCGGCACACCCAAATAAAGACATAAGTGACTGGTATCGGGACGATTCAGCTAATGGAGCTTATGTTGAAAAACTTCGTTTCATGGCCCGAGGGATTGGGGAGTTTCTTTTGGTTGAAACCCATGTTGATGGAGCTGGAAAGCGCTACACTTCCGGCATTATTATCGATGGTTATGGGAACTTTAACAGAGGGGCTACAGAGATGAATAGCTTGGGTAGTATTGAGGATCTTGTGCGGGAGGTATTTCCGGAACCCCAATGACGTGCAATGGGCTTTCATACCCTACGATGCTTTTCCGATGCTGGATGGAAGTTTTAATCAAGTCGAAAACGGGTGATTTTAATAGGACAGCCTTGGTGATGTCCTGATAATGGTTGTATGTTTGTACCGGGATTGTCGATGAAAACAGCGTGTTGCGCCTACTTATCTTTGTTTTTTTGCTCCACTCCCCTACTTTTGCAAAGTCCATCTTGGCCCCTGAAGATCTCATTTTGGAAAACCGCTATGAAACAACGATTTCACAAACACTTAAGTTTTTGATCCATCGCCAAAAGCGCGATGGATCATTGATTTATGATCATCTTCCATTTAAAGGTCGAACCGTCTACAAAGGGAACTGGGTACGTCTGGCCGGAACTTTACTATCCATGGCCTGGGCTTATGATGGTGAAGATTTAACACTAAAAAATTCTCTCAAGCGTCTTCTAGGATTTTTCAAGCTACACAGTCAAGCATTCGAACGCGAAGGCATTCGCATGCGAATCATTTCAGAAAATCACGAAGGATTCACCGGTACAATCTGCCTTTTTCTTTCATCCGCTTTCGTACTGCATCATCGCTACCCAGACCAGTTTCCGCTGGGAGAGCCCCTATATCAAGAGCTTATGGACACGATTGAGTATTACCATCATAAGGACGAGGGACTGACTGACTATATCAATGTTCAGGAAACCTATTTGGAAAAGCAGGTCCGACCCTCTGAAATTTATGCCACGGCGCAGCATTTCTATCTTCAAGCCCTCTACCACGTGAGCTTCAACAAACGCTTTTTGCATCCCACACTGCTCAATTATCTCAATTTCTACGACCGTAAATGGACCTATGGTGAACTCGGGCCCAGTTATCACTGGGTCATGCAGGCTCTTTATCTTCTGGACCTTCTCAAAAATCCAGATCTAAGGCCCCAAACTGCCCGCGTTGTAGAAAGCCTACAGTCTGCTTATGAGAGGGAGTTTCCCCTGGAATTCTCATCCAATAATTACTGTGCGCAACTTGAAGGTTATGGGGGCTACCTGCTCTACAAACAGGGTCGCCGTCAACTCAACCGCTTTCGGCTCTACAAGCTCTCTGAGCACCTGCGTCATACCCAAAATTTTCAACTACAACAAACTACACGCAAACAAAAAACCGCCACATCCTCTAAAGCGGGCTCAGAGCTCATGGCACAAAAGTCTCCAAAATATTCAGTCGGCGGCTTCTGGAACAAGGAAGACGGGGTCTACCATACCCGTATAGACTATTCACAACACTGCCTCACGGCTTATTTACACCACAGAACCCTTCTTGAAAACATTGAGTTCAATCGAGCTCAAAACCCTAGAGACCGTGTTAACATTGAAGTCCCAGAGGGTTCATCAGCCCCTCCTGAAAAAAATATGCACCCCGTTATTTTAAAAACAATCCTGAGATAGAGTTTTTCTACTCTTTGGATAAGCATGCCGTTGGATTTGGATCTTAGGTCGTTGGATGGGTATAATGGCGTTTGATGCACGGTGTTAACCCTGATTGAGGAGAGACAAAATGAAAACCGGTAGTTTTATTCATGGGGAATGGATTCAGCCTGAGAGTGATCGTAAAGTTATTAACCGTAATCCGGCGAATCCAGAAGAGATCCTCTCCAAATTTCCGGCTGCAACAGCCAAAGATACAGAGCAAGCGATTGCAGCGGCCAAGGGGGCTTTCCCGGCCTGGAGCGCGACCCCTGCACCAGAACGCGGCAGGGTTTTTGCTCGTGCGGTGGGTTTGGTGACCCAGAGAATTGATGAAATCGCGCGCGTGATGACACAAGAACAGGGCAAGATCTTCAAGGAGGCAGCGGGTGAGGTTAAAAAAGGCATTAATTTGCTGGAATACTACGCCGGGGCCGGGTTTCGTATTGAGGGGCTGACTCTTCCAGGTGAAACCAAGGATTGCTTCACCTGCACGGTGCGTAAGCCTCTGGGGGTTGTGGGGATCATTACACCATGGAATTTTCCCTGGGCGATTCCGGTCTGGAAGATTACTCCGGCTCTGGTGGCCGGAAATACCGTGGTGTTTAAACCGGCGGAACTGACTCCCGGAACAGCGGCCCTGATGGTGGAAATTTTTCAGGAAGCCGGACTTCCGGCCGGGGTTCTTAATATGGTGGTAGGTCCAGGTTCCGTAGTGGGAGAGGCTATCTTGAATCATGAAGAGATCAAAGCGATATCCTTTACTGGCTCCAATCAAATAGGCCAGCGGGTGATCAATGCCTGTGCTCAGGGCATGAAGAAGGTGACTTGCGAGTTGGGTGGAAAAAATGCCGTGATGGTGATGGATGATGCAGATCTTGACGCCGCTGCCACCGCCACTGCGGTGGGTGCCTTCGGGTCCACGGGACAGCGCTGTACGGCAACATCTCGGGTATTAGTGCATGAAAAAATCAAGCCCCAGTTCATGAGAAAACTTCTGGAAGAAGCCAATAATTTCGCACCTGGAGACGGACTTAAGCCTGAGACCACCATGGGACCTTCGGTGGATGAAAAGCAGTTTCAAACAGTCTTGGACTATGTTGAAATCGGAAAGACCGAAGCCAGACTGATTCTTGGAGGAAACCGGGTAGGAAATAACGGCTTCTTCATGGAACCCACCATTTTTGATGAAGTCAAACCCAGTGACCGTATTTTTCAAGAGGAGATTTTCGGCCCCGTGCTTTCTGTTTCTTCCTTCAAGAGTTTTGAAGAAGCCCTTGATCTAGCTAATAATTCAGACTTTGGGCTGGCGTCTTCGCTTTTTTGGCGGGATATGAGCAC
>CAZRLV010000268.1:0-5259 GCA_964600955.1 uncultured bacterium | reverse complement strand
CTTTTTAGCGGCTTCATGAAAACGCTTCATCTCTTGTCCGGTTTTTTGAATCTGATCGACTACGGCTGAAATCTGTTGACGAATCAAGGGTTTGTCTCCAATGATGATGTGTGTTGTGACCCCCAGCCTTGAACCAATGTTATTCACCTTCATACCCCTTGAAGCCTGGGTTTCTCCACCCATGATGGATCCGTGTTTACTCTGAACCACAACCTTGGATGAGCAGTTGACTCTGGAGTTGATCAGCGAAGCTTGTACGGTAAGGTTGCCGGTGCAGATCAGATTTGCAGATTCAGCAAAGGAGGTAAAGAGATCTCCCTGGCACTGAATTAGCCCTTTTTGGTGACCTTTGATGCCGCCATGGATGTAGATATTGCCCCCGGCAATCAAAGTGGCGCCTTCTACCGTGCCTTCGACTTCAATATTTTTCTGGGCATTCAAGGTAAACCCTGTAAGCACATTTCCGTGAACCAGGATAGAGCCGTTAAAGTCTATATTTCCACAATTTAGGTCCACATCATGTGGAACCACGAAAATAGACTCCACGCGAATTCGGTTGCCGTTTAAAGATACATGTCCGTTGCGACTCGCATAACATTTCAAGCGGTCCTCACTCAGTCGAATATTCTTACCCACAACCAGATCGGCATCATAGACCTTGGATGGGGTGACTACATGGCCATAAATATTGAGTCCGGTCTTGGCTGCAACGGCCGGGGTTTTTACAGCTAGAAGATCTCCTTCGTTGACGTTATTGACTATTTTTAGATTTTTATGATCGACATTACCCTTTTCATCTGCATGAACTTCAATGTTTTTTGAGGTCTTAAAATAATAGGTAATCTCCGCATCTTTTCCATCCACAGGGTCTTTGCCCGAAGCAATCAGCTCATTTTTCACATGGCCGGCTCTGGTATTTACCTGATCAATTAGTTTGGCGATACGGGCTTCATTGACTCCATATACAATTCCCTCATTTTCAAGTAGATACAAAACTTCATTGACGGTAAAGGAGTGATCCGACCGCGTGACGACAATACTTAGATAAGCGTGCAGACCGGCCTGGCTTAATCCTATCTGAATTTCGTCCTCAGAATTGCGGATTATTTTTTTTATCTGATTGTCGGGGTCCATGCCATGCCTAAGTGGGGAGGGTAACCAGAGTCAGCCAGAAGATCTCCAAAGACTTTACTACACGAATAAATCCGGGCAGGTCATTGGGTTTATTGATATAGCAACTGGCTTGAAGTTGATAGGTGCGCAGCACATCCTCCTGATTTTGAGAGGTGGTTAGAATGACCACCGGCAGCGCTTTTAAATCGGGGAGTTCCTTGATTTTTTGCAAAACCTCAAACCCATCCATGCAGGGGAGGTTTAAATCAAGAAGTAGGAGGTCTGGGCGCGGGTTTTCATCGGACTGAAGAAACTCAAGGGCCTCGATACCGTCACCCGCAACGTGGATATGAGTGGGAAGCTTAACTTCTTTGAAGGCTTCCTGAATCAGGCGGACATCGCCAGGGTTGTCCTCGATCAATAGAATTTCTCGCGGTCTTGGAATGGTTTCACTGGCCATGGGGACTTCCTTTGGTACTGTAGTCTAAACTGAAATAAAAGATGGATCCACCCTCTGGATTGCTTTCCACCCAAATTTTACCGCCATATTGTTCTACGATTTTTTTGCAGATACTGAGGCCAATTCCGGTTCCAGAAGCTTCAGATCTTGACTGAAGGCGTTGAAAGATTTCAAACGCCCTCTCTCTGGCTTTCTCATCAATCCCCAATCCATTGTCAAGAACAAAAAATAACGGCGGTTCATGATCAGGCTGAAAGCCCACTTGAATACGGGGCGCCTGCTCACCTCTATATTTTACGGCATTGCCCACTAAATTTTGAAGTAATTGCAGGATTTCAGCGCGAACGGCGAAAATTTCCGGCAGAGGATCATGCTCTACCTGCCCCTGACATTCATCCAGGGCTACGCTAAGGTTTGACAGAACTTCATCCAAGACTTCTTTGCAGGAAACCTGTTCCAGGGCTTTGCGTTTGCGTCCTACTCTAGAGTAGCTGAGAAGATCGGTGATCATCCTTTTCATGCGCGCGGCCCCGTCTAGAGCAAAATGCAGGAACTCGCGGGTCGTATCGTCCAATTGGTCGTGGAGTTTGCGCTCCAATAACCCAAGATAGGATTTCACCATGCGCAGGGGTTCCTGAAGATCATGGGAAGCCACATAGGCAAACTGCTCTAGTTCCTCGTTAGAGCGTTGCAGTTCAAGGGTTCTTTCTTGCACTTTCTCCTCTAAAACATCGTGGGCTGCTTGCAGTCTGGTGGCGTAGGCGTGTCTTTGTGTGATGTCTAAAATAGACACAAAGACACGCGCAAGGCTCTCCTCAAAACCAGGGGCCACGCTAAGATTTACGGATAAGTGCCGGATCTCGCCCTCCAGGGTTCCGGCCTGGGTTTCAATACTGGCATGTGACTTGTTTAGGACAATGTGGATCAACTCGTGAAATACTTTTTGGTCGGGGTCGGCTTCAAACAGGGTTTGAAATCCCCTAAGAAGAGCAGATTTTTCTGGGGCTTGAAACATCTCCAGGGCTCCCTGATTGACATCGAGAATCTGCATTGTGCTGTAACCTTTCAGGACATCTTCAGGATGGTCGTGAAAATGGCTCTGAAGGTTTTCAGCCCCTTCTTTAATACGGATGTCTAAGAAAGACTTAAACCGCGATAGATCGAGTTCCCAAAGTGAAATAGGGGAATCCTCGAATAATGAGCGGTATCTTGACTCACTTTCCGTTAAGGAGTTTTGCACTTTTTTGCGAGAGGTAACCTCGTTCAAAAGGTTTTGGTTCAGTGAACTCAAAGCCTCGGTTCTCTCGACAACCCGGTCTTCCAATTCATTATTGAGAGTGCGGTAATGTTCGCGGCTTTCTCGAAGCTCTTTTTCAACAGTCTGACGTTCAAAGGCCTCTTCTTGAAGAAGTTGGTTCACCTGCTCAAGAGCATGCGCACGCGTACGGGTTGCCTGGGCCAGACGCAAAGTCAGTCCAAGGAAAAAGGCAGTGACCAGGCCCAAAGCAAGGGCCAAAACAGGGAAATAGGAAGGCCCAGCGTTTTGCAGGATTTCCTGCTCAGAAAGCGCTTTCCAGAAAGCCAGGGCCAGGATGGTGACCCCCATGGAAATAGCCAGATAGAGCCATTCGGGCAATTCGGATTCGTCACTGACACTATCCATCCAGGCCGTCAGGAAAAACCCCGCTCCCAGAGTGATAAATCCAAGTGCGGTATGCAGGGCCATATGCGAGAGGTTGCCCCAGCCATAGGCCGGTTCAAGATGACCCAAATAGCCTATAACGGCCACCGTCCCAAGCGCCATGATGGTGGAACCCAAAACACCCAGGATGAGATGACGGGTGTTATTGGAAAATCTGGGGGAGATAGAGAGAATGGCTAGACCGCAGAGTAGAAAGCAAAGAGCTGTATTGGGACCCATGCGGCCCGGTTGAGAACTGCCCACGAGGATATAGTGTTCCAGAAAAAACTGATCAATCCCCAAATCGATAGAAAAACTGTATTGGGTTAAAGTGAGAGACCCTAGAAGTGCCAAAAAACCACCGCAGGTTAGATAAACTGCTGGACGTCTGGAAAGAGCACCCAGCAGACCCATGCCACCCAGTAAAAAACCCAGGGCGGAATTGTATTGCATGGTTGCAAACCCAGGGATGATCTGCACCAAAAGGCTTATTTCAAAATGCCAGCCTAAAACCACCGTAGCCCCTAAAAAGACAGAAAACGCTGCGGCAACAGCCGCAAGAGACCCCAACCAGCCAAGAAAACGATTCTGATTATCCATACGGTGGTTATTATAACTCCTCCCCCTTGACGCTAGATAATTTTATTCTTAAACTCATGCATTCACTCAGACTCTCAATCAAGGAAGGTTCGCGTGTTTTTTTTGATCCCGTTTTTCAGTTTTTTGTTTTGTATTCCCAACCTGTTCTCGCAAGTAGAGCTTAACGCCTTCCTGGATGCGGCACTAAAGAAGTCCAGTTCTGGGGAAATGACGGTTCTTGTGCGCTTTCGGCCCACGGGTAAAATGAGGGTTTCGGGAAAAGAATCTCGATCCGATCTTCAAAAAATGAAAATGCGTGAGGCTTTGGAGTCTCAGTCGGGTTTCTTCTCCATGTTGCAGACTCGCAAAAAGACTGCCGGTGAGTTGAAACAAGCCGAGTCGTTATGGGTGAATAATTCGGTAATTCTGACCGCATCCAAGGGATTTATTTCCAACCTGCTGAATCGAGACGATATTTTGCGCATCCTTCCTGATCGAGAGATGCATCTTCAAGAACCGATCAGACCGTCAGGAAAACCCAGTCGCGACACGGTTGATTATACCTACGGCTTGTTGAAAATACGGGCTCCCGAAGTTTGGGACAGCCTTGGCATTGATGGAGAAGGGGTTACTGTTGGACTTCTTGATACCGGCTGGGCAGATCACCCGGAGCTTCGGGGCAGGGTGCTTCTCTCCAAAGATTTTGTCTCTGACTATCACTTTAACCAGCCCAACGACGGACATGGACATGGTTCTCATTGTTTGGGAACCATTGGTGGAGGCAGTCTGGGCGGAAAGTCCATCGGTGTGGCTCCTAAAGTTAAATTCATTGTAGGTAAGATTTTTTCCGATTCGGGCTCGACAACCCTGACGAAAATTATGCGGGCTATGCAATGGATTGCAGACCCCGATGAAAACCCCGACACGGCGGATCAGCCGCGTGTTATCTCCAATTCCTGGGGTGGGGGGGCCGGTAGCATGGAGTCCGAGCAGGAGATGTGGGACATCGTAACCACCTGGAGAGAGCTTGGTATTGTTCCTGTTTTTGCGGCGGGTAATTCGGGACCGTCGGAAGAAACGGTAGGAACCCCCGGTGGATAGCCCCATTCTTTTGCTGTTGGTGCCACCGACGATGAAGACGACATTGCCTATTTTTCCTCCAAAGGTCCTATCGCCTGGGGGGGACAGCAATATATCAAACCTGATGTTTCAGCGCCTGGGGTTGATATTTTTTCGTTGAATAAGGCCAACGGTTATACCTTGATGAGCGGGACTTCCATGGCTACGCCTCATGTGGCTGGCGTGGTTGCTTTGATGCTTCAGGCCAATCCCGAGCTTAGCGTTGCAGATATTGAGATGATTCTTAAAAACACCTCGGTAGATCAGGGAGACGCGGGTATGGATAATACCTACGGTCAGGGCCGTG
>CAZRLV010000267.1:0-5263 GCA_964600955.1 uncultured bacterium | reverse complement strand
CCTTTCAGAACGTCAAAGTCAGTGTCGATGGTGTGCCGGACAGTATTCTGGGGCAAACCAATCCAGATGCGGCCGGCTTCTTTGCGGTGCAGGTGCCTGTCAGGACCAATACCAATCAGCGGTCCTATACACTGCGCATTACCCGTCAGGGATTTCTGGATCAGGTCGTGAACAATATTTTGGGTCCTGTAGCCGGGTCAGTACGGGTCAATGTGCCCCCGCTTACTCCTCAGACGGTTACGATTGTCGGGACTGTCGAGAACCCCATGATAGACTTCCCGGCCGTGGTGGTTGAAGCCGGTCTTGAGGGGGGCATGTCCGGTGGACCTCCTCTGGTGCAGGGAACTCTAGGGACCTTTGCTATTGACGGGGTGCCGACGAATACGGATCAAGATCTCACGGTGAAAGTTATCACGTATAAATTTGCTGATGCAGGGACCTTCCCACCGGACAAAGCCGAAGGAACCACAACATTCACAGCAACCAATAATGGAACCGGAGTTTATCGGGTGGGCAATATCCCCGCCAGCGCTAACTAGGAAGGTTTGCAGTCTCGGGTCGCAGTCACAGCAGGATTTGATCTAGCAGTCGCTCAAGGAGAGAGAGATGAAGAGGGTTCTTGGAAACATAGGTGCCGGAGTACTTCTGACGGCTTTCACATTGGCTCTGCACGCGGCAACGGCTCAGGGACAGGCAGCCGCCTATTTAAAGCTCGGGATTGATAGTCGCATTTTAGGCATGGGCGGGGCCGGGACTGCTGTGAGTCGTGATGTGAACTCTGGCTACTGGAATCCAGCGGGGCTTGCCTCTCTTGACCAGAAAGAAGCGGCTGGGATGCATACTTCTCTCAGCCTGGATCGCAACTATAATTATTTTGCCTATGCTTCCCCATGGACCACACGTGATTCCAGAAAATGGACCTTTGGATTGGCGTACCATCGTTTTTCAGTGGATGGAATCCCCGAGACACGAGTTTGGAATGGCACTAATGATCCCATTCTCACGGGAGAATGTGCGACGGGAACCTGCATCAAGGGTTCAAGTCCGTCTCCCGCAACAGATAGTGTTAAGATTTTTTCCTTTTTTGAAGACTCTGAAACCGCCTTGTTTTTATCCGCAGCAACTCGTCTCTCGGACAAACTCACTCTGGGGGGGAGTTTCAAATTTTTGAATCAAAGTCTTTTTGACCAGAAAGCAGATGGCACAGGTTTTGATCTGGGACTTCAGTATCAATACAATGGCCGCACTCGTTTTGGTTTGACGGTTCGTGATTTTGCCGAGTCCCTGGAATGGACTACCGATAGCGGAAGAAAAGATGATATTCCCGTAACCGTTACAGCCGGAGCGGCATTAGAGCTCAAGAGTGAAATTCTACTCGCCGTAGATGTCCTCAAGCGCGAGCATGAGCGCATTGCCTTTCGTTTTGGAGCGGAGCGCTGGTTTTTTGACCGCTATGGACTACGCGTTGGCAATAACGAGGGTGAATTCACCGTAGGAGCTTCAGCCAAGCTGGACGACTGGAATTTCGATTTTTCCTACAACGACCAAGACCTGGGTTCAGTACAAAGAATTTCCCTGAAAAGAAAATTTTAAAAATCACTGCAAGAAGGAACTATAGAACTATCGGAACTATAGGAATTATCGGAATGGGGAGTTCAACTCCGTCATCCCCTGCCCCCCTTTCTCGTCATTCTCCGACTTGATCGGGGGATCCATCTTCTCTTTCTTCTGACTTCTAGATTCTGCCTCCTATTCCTCTAGTTCTATAGTTCCGATAGTTCTTCTAGTTCCCTCTTCTTCATTCTCATGTTAAAGTACTGACACCGTGAGGTTCCTCACAACTGATCATATTTTTTCCGGCCTGATTTTCCTCCTTGGTCTATCTCTGTGCTTTGGCGGTGAGTTTGAGCTGCTTGAGTCGCGGCTTGAACAAAGCAATGTGGCCATGGAGTTTGTGACCAATGAGGTCTACTCGGAACTCTTTGACAATCTTTCTGGACAAGGCCCCGACTATGAACTTGAAATGATTTTAGGGAGAAGGGGAAATCAGTTTGGAGAATTCTTACTGCCCATGCACATCGGGTATTCCAAGAATCAGCTCTATGTGGTTGATTTTGGAAATCAGAGGATTCAAGTTTTCTCGACTCAGGGGCAGGCACGTGGGGTTGTCGATTTTCCTGGCCTGGTTGAGCCCGTTTACATTGGCTTTGAAGGCGAACAGATTTTTGTAGTGGACCAGGGTGCGGCGACCGTTCGGATTTATCTGTCTGAAGCAGGGGCAATGCGTCAGATCAAAACCATTGGTAGAAAGGGGGTAGAGCAGGGGGAGCTTAATGCTCCGGGTTCAGTACAGGTTGACGGACGTGGACTGATTTGGGTGAGTGATGAACAAAATAGTCGTCTGGAAGTTTTTACTCACGATATTATTTTTTCAAGATCTAAAAACTATTTTATGAATGTGGATGAGTACCAGCCCAATATCTATCTACGGGCTCCCAAGGCTCTTTTTTGGGTAGAGGATTCCAAGAACATGTATGTCATTGATTCAGGAACGGCCCGGATTTTATCTTTTGATCAGGATGGAAATTACCAGGGACTTGTGAAGGTCCATCTTAAGAAGGGGCAGGCGTTTATGCCCCAGTCCGTTTATGTAGATAATTTTGGAAATCTATATGTCGCCGATAATATTTCTCACAGCATTTTGAAATTTGACCGTGAAGGTGAACCCATGGGAGCCATTGGCCTTCAAAGTCAGTTTCCCCAGAATCTGGCTACCCCTACGGGTGCTATAGAACGCCCACGCTCCCAGTCCTATGCCCTGGTTACCACAGCTAATTTTTATGCGAATGACTCGGGTTTGAGCTTTCCACAGGGCATCTACGTGGATGAAGTTGGGGATCTTCTCGTTTGTGATTGGGGGCATAATCAGGTCAAGAAATTCTCAAAGAGTTATTTTAGAAAGGCCATGGACTATTATCGTAAGAGAAAATTCAGGCTGGCAATTGACAACTTCATGAAATGTGATCGTCGCAACGAGAAATATCATCTGGTTGAGTTTTACCTTGCGATGTGTCATTATAATCTGGGTGAGATGGAGGTCTCCTACATGGGTAAGGTGGACTGGTATCGCAAGGTTCGTGATTACCTGGAATCCCTGAAACTCAAGAGCGAAATTGGCAAATATGATAATCGCCAGATACGCAATACGGCCCTCTATTATCTCTCCCGAGTCAATAGCTACCAGCTTGACAACTAGTACCCTGAACGCAGACTGAAAGAGCCAATTCATGAAGAGAATCAGACTTGGGGATGCTCTCGTAGAGAAAGGGTTGATAACCCAGGAACAACTACAAGGGGCCCTGACCAAAGGCAAACTATCCGGGAAACGTGTTGGGACCATCCTGGTCGAGATGGGGCTTGTCACCGAGCAGGAGATTGTGCGGGTTCTGGCCGAGCAGCTCAATGTCCCCCAAATTGATCTCAGCCATTATCTTATTGAGCCGAGCACCGTGCGGCTTATTCCCGAGCAATTGGCACGCCGGCATCAATTGATCCCCATTAACAAAGTGGGCAACAAACTAACAGTTGCCATGGTGGACCCCCTTAATATTGTGGCTATAGACGATGTCGCCTTAATGACGGGGATGATTGTCAAACCGGTGATCGTCACTCTCAAGGACCTCAACCAGGCTCTGGACGAGGCCTATGGGGACGCCTCCAAGGCCGACAGCCTCATGGATGAGATCGGAGACATCGGTCAGGCGTCCGAAGAAGATTTGGAAGAGGAGCTTTCAGGTGAGTTGGGCGAAAACGATGCCCCCATCATCAAATTGGTCAACCTCATTATTAGTCAGGCTGTGCAGCGTGGAGTTTCAGATATCCACATCGAGCCTTTTGAAAAAGAGCTGCGTGTACGCTACCGTTTGGATGGGGTACTCTCGGTGGACGTAAAACCTCCAAAAAAGGCCCAGGCAGCCATTACTTCCCGACTGAAAATCATGGCCAATTTGGACATTGCCGAGAAAAGGCTACCCCAAGACGGCAGAATCAAAATCAAGGTGAGTAATAAGACCGTTGATTTAAGAGTATCTACCCTGCCCTGTACCTGGGGTGAGAAAATTGTAATGAGGATTTTGGATCAGAGCTCACTCAAGGTGGATCTCGGAGACTTAGGTTTTGAACCTTCAACATTTGAGCGTTTTAAAGAGGGGATTTCCCATCCCTACGGAATTATTTTGATCACGGGACCTACGGGTTCTGGAAAAACGACAACGCTTTATTCGGCTCTCACTTCTCTCAATCAGCCAACGACTAATGTCATGACGGCCGAAGACCCGGTGGAATACCAACTTGAAGGTGTCAATCAGGTGCAGTGTCGACCCGATATAGGCCTAACCTTTGCGGCGGCTTTGCGCTCCTTTTTGCGCCAGGATCCTGATGTCATTATGGTGGGAGAGATTCGTGATTTTGAGACGGCTGAGATTGCCATTAAGGCATCGATGACGGGTCACCTGGTTTTGTCCACCCTGCATACGAATGATGCTCCAGGGACGGTGGGCAGGCTGTTGAATATGGGGCTTGAAGCTTTTATGATCACATCTTCGATCATTCTGGTTCAAGCTCAGCGATTGGTACGTACGATTTGCAAGGATTGTAAGACCGAATATCGTGCCAAGCGTGAAATCCGTGAAACCTTTGGTCTCAGTGAAGAAATGTTAGCCCATATTGATCTTAAGCATATTGATATGAATAGTTTTCGCCTCTATAAGGGAGCCGGTTGCGATGCCTGCGGCGGGACTGGTTATAAGGGCCGCATGGGGATCTACGAGGTCATGTCCATGAGTGAAAATCAAAAAAGCTTGATTCTCCGGGGTGGTTCCGTCTCAGATATCAGCACATTGGCTCGTAAAGAAGGCATGCTCACTCTCAGGGAGTCGGCTCTTCGCAAGGCCCTTATAGGTGTTACAACCCTGGATGAAGTTATCCGGGTTACTGCTGGCGGACATTGACCTATGTTTGTTTTAAATGATCTCTTGAATCTGGTTGTTGATAATGAGGCCAGTGATCTCCATCTAACCGTGGGTACCCCTCCTATTATCCGTGTGGATGGAGAGCTGATTGCTACAGATCTTGATGTTCTCACTCCGATGGATACGCGCAGTCTGGTTTATAATATGCTCACTTCCGAGCAGCAAAAAGAGTTTGAGGAAAAGCTCGAACTGGACCTATCCTACTCCGTGCATGGCTTTGGTCGTTTTCGGGT
>CAZRLV010000266.1:0-5271 GCA_964600955.1 uncultured bacterium | reverse complement strand
AGTTGTGGGCCATGCCTGGCACACATGGATCCCCCGGTCAAGCCGTAGGATGACGGAAATAGATTCCCCATTCCGATGATTTCTTTAGTTCCGATAGTTCTGTAGTTCCTTCTCCCTCTTCATTTGTTCCAATAGTTCTGTGGTTCCTTCTCCCCTACTCCTTCCCCCTCTTAACCTTTCCCACCCCCTCCCCCACCAAGGTCAAACAAAAATAAACAAATATTGCGATTTTTGTTAAGTAATTTTTGCTTGCGCCGAAATTGATAAGAGATTTAAAACGGGTAAAGGAATCCAAAGATGCGCGTGACTTACTTCAAAACATATGCCCTGAGAAAGAGCAATCGACTAAGCCCCAAAACTAAAGCAGCGGCCATGGCCCCTCCACCTCCTGCGGCATTGGCAGATAAAGGCGGACCCCGCGAAGAAAGCCCCTGGCCTGAATTTATGGTGCTGTCCAATCGCTTACGCGAAAGGCTTGAACGAAATCGCAGGAAACTCATGCGCCGTAGAAACTCTAAACGTGTCAACTTGCCAAGAGATCTGCTGGAGGCATTAAAACTAAAGCCCCTGCTACGCCAGGATTCAGCCACCACAATCGAGAGAATCCCTCTAAGACGCTATTCAAACCAGGACCTCGTCACCCCCGATGAAATCAAACGCCAAACCCGGCGCTATTTCAGCAACTCCCAGGACCCCTACTACAAAGTAAGAAACCCAAACCACCTACGCGAGAAATTGTGAGAAGCGAAAATCCTCTCATAGACTTTGTGGGTCTCTTCGAGCATGGTTTTTAGCTTGAATTCGGGTCTTCGGTCTAGAAAGGGCATGGCTAGCAGGTTTCTTGCAAATTTACGATAGTCGGACTCCATTTTTGCGTAAGCCTCTCTGAAGCTTTCGGGGTTTCCGGGCTCAAAAAACAAACCATCGATACCCTCGGTTACCACCTCCTTTAGGCCCCCGGTTTTGGCCGCCAAGACCGGAATAGCACGGGCAAGGGCTTCAAGTGCTACGTAGCTTAGAGCCTCACGATAGGATGGAATCACGAGAAAAGAAGCTTGGTGCCAGTAGGATGATAAATCCCCAGTTTGAAAAACCAGATTGATTTGGTCTTTGTTTTTTAGTCTCGCATGAAAAAGCCTCAATTCCTTCTCAGCTTCAGCGGACCCCTCACCTACCAAGGTTAATCTTGTCTTTAGATTTTCATTTTTGAGTGCGTCCAAAACAAAGCTCTGCCCCTTATTTTTGTGAACCGTGGCAAAAATAAAGCTTTTGGAGAGTCCGGGATCGCATTGAGGCCCGGGGGGCGCCGTCTCAACACCATTATAAACAAGAGTTGATTTTTTCCCTAACCCTGGCCAGAGAGACTGACCTACCGCGTCTGAGACCGTGATGAGATGGTGGGCTGCTAAATAATAAAGTGAGGTTGAAATTCCATGCACCGTTGCGAGCACTTTTGTAGAAAGGAAGGGTCGCATGCGCGAGATCTCCCAGGCAGCCTGATGAAGATGACAGTGGATCCCGTCATAGTTCTTCTCACGCAGCCAAGAAATTCGACCTAAGAATGCGTAAGGATTGGACACGCCTTTAAATTCATGCTTAAAAACAGGAATATCAAGTTCAGCGGATCGTTCGTGCAAGATTCCACCCGGCTTGATTAAAAGTTCAAACTCAACCTCGTTTTTCAGCCCCTAACAAAGATCAAAAACAGCACGCGCCCCCCCACCCCACCGCTGCGAGCTAACACAAAGAAGAATGCGAAGACGCCGGTTTATGGATTGGCTGATATTAAATCCCATGTTTTAGTTAAAGCACCGCGCTTGGACTGGAGATATTGGAAGGCTTTTAAACTGCCTTCGATATAGGGCTTGGGATTTGCTTCGTAGTCTTTGACCAACCTCGTCAGATCTTCTTGGCCTTGAACCTGCCAAACCAGTGACAGCGCCAAAAAGTTTTTTAGATCCTGATGATAGTTTCGCATTCCAGGTCCCACGATGGTTGGCCGCCTATAAATCAATGGTTCCAGAAAATTATGCCCACCTACTGAGTTAAAACTACCGCCGATAATAGCCAAATGGCAAACCCGGTAAAGCTCAGCTAAAACCCCCATGCAATCCACCAGAAGAAAATCCACTTCAGAATTATCCCCCGATACAGACAACAGAGAATAGGAAAACCCTGTATTCTTGATGCGCTCTTTGATTTCACTCAGGGCTTCAAGATTGCGGGGTGCCAGAACAAAAAGAAAGTCCGAGGAAAATTCAGGCCTTAAAGACAAGGGGATAAAAATTTCATCCAAATGAAATGATCCAAACACAAGGATTTGGCGTGTTGAGCAGTTGAGATTGATAGTTGATTCCTCGGAACCCACTTCTTCAAGCAGGTCGAATTTAGCATTACCCAAAACCTGGGTGTTTCGTGAACTATAGGGCAAGAGTCGCTGCTCATCTCTTTGAGTTTGTAAGCATAAAAGCTTAAAGCCTGAAAACATTGCCTGGGCCTGAGACGAAAAATAGGAGCATCCGTCTGAAACCCCTGAGCTAATACGTCCATTGATTAGATAGGCCGGAATATTTCTCTGTCTGAGAAGATAATGCAAAGCGGGCCAAAAATCGGTTTCTGAGAGGAAAAACCGATGGGGACGAACGCGATTAACAAAGGGAACCAAAATCGGTAGAAAGTCCAGGGGAAGAAAACAGGCCTGAATTTTCTGACCTGGACAAGCCTGAGCAGAATTCTTAAGAAAATAGTCCAGAGCGTTTTCTATGGTTGTCGTGAAAAGAATCGGGCGTGTGATCCATCCTTCACGGCACCCCATTTCAATAAAGGACAAAAAAAGCCGCGTTTCGCCATAGCTGACCGCATGAAACCAGTCACACCCCGTCTCCAGAAACTCTCCATGGAGTTCCTCTCTGAAGCGACCGTAAAAATGAAAAACACGTTTACGCGTATCTCTACGCCAGAGATGATAAAGAAAAAGAAAAGGCAAACAAACAGCAATCAACAACTGATATAGAAAAAGAACCATTTGAATGAATCCTCCAGTCAAGCCGGAGGATGACGAAAATAAAGAACTACAGAACTATCGGAACTAGAGAACTATAGAATAAGAAAAGAGCGGGAAGGTGGAAGCAGAAGGGGGGACTATCTTTTTCCTTTCCCCATTCCGATGATTCCTGTAGTTCCGATAGTTCTGTAGTTCCTTCTCCCTTTCGTGTTTTTCGTGGCTAATTCTTTCTTCTCTTTCCCTAATTTTGTGCGACTTGTTTCGCTACGGGGATGATCATTTTTTGACCCACAAATAGATATTTATTGGGGTCCAAATCATTCAGCTGTGCAAGGTTCATGTATTTTTTCTGAGAACCAAGAAATCGATGTGCTATGCGTGCCAGGGAATCCCCGTAACCCACTTTGTACACCTTATAACGATAGGACTGGGGGGGATAGAGGTTTTGGCTGTCTTTTTTGCGCGCCTCTACTATTTCTTCCTGGCGGACCTTGGGAACATTTTTGAGGTTCAAAACCTGGTTCGGGAAGATATTAACGGATTTTAAATCATTCCACTTCATAATGGCCTTAAACATCCCGGGATCTCGGTAAACTTTACGCGCGATGAGCAAAAGCGCATCTCCGGGTTGAACTACGTAGCGCATCTCCTCAGCAGTCTCGGCCGGCGGTGAAACAACCTCCATGGGAAGCAACTCTTCGAGTTGACCCTGGACGACTTCCACCTTGGGGACAGGACTGATTTCAGAGGGGGCCACACGCCCAGGCTCTAACGCGTCGTTTTCATCTGAAAACAAAAAGTGATCAAAATCTTTTCGATCTGAACCCGGTGTAGGTAAATTTTCTGAAACCTTTGAAATTGGCAGCTCTCCCTCACGTGACGACTGTACAGGCACAACTTCGCCGCGTTCACGAGCACGCATGGCCTTTAGTTTTGCAAAAAGGGATCGAATACGTGAAAGTTTCTCTGAAGAACGCTTTCTAACCGACTCTGTGGAGCTGTCTTCAGCGTCCAAATCAGATACCAAACCCGAGCACAGCAAGATGATTGTTAAACCCAAGAACCTCATTCTCTCCTCCATTGCAACCATGACATGAAGACATCATACAAAAGCATAGCCAACTTGTCTATTTTTGTATGAATAATTATGGGAGAAAGGTTTGAAGAAGAATTCAGAAGTCAGAATGAAGAGTGTACCTCCTGTCTCCTTGAGACTACTTCTGCAGTGGAATTTTTAGGCGCTTGCCTACGGGAATGGCTGAAGGTCTTGTTCCGGGATTGGCGCTGATCAACTGGGAAGCTGGAATATTATAGAGCCTGGCTATTTTATTAAAGGTGTCTCCCGGTTGAACCTCATGATAAGCAATCTCACGCGGACGAACTGGTTTGGAGCGCAAAATATCGGAAGGCTTCAAAGGTGCTGCGGAATTAATAAAGTCCAGAACTTGCTCTGAGACATCAGCAACTCGCTTGACTCCTTTGGGCATCAAGTTTTCCGACAAAATGAATGTCCGGATTCCCTGAGTAATTTTCTCAGCCACGTTTCTGCGGCCCCGGTAAGAAAGATAGGTGTTTACATCGCGCTTATTGGTTATGAACCCAAGTTCAATCAAAACAGAAGGGGTATTGACGGTCTTTAGAACCATAAACGCATCGCGACGAACCCCTCTAAAGCGCGATCCGGGAATCGATTTCATCTCTGTTCCAATGGAATGTGCCAGGGAGGAAGAAGAATTCACGTTCTCGACCTGCTTAATATCAAGGATAATCTTCTGCACCAGGTCCTGGTTGACCAAAAATCGGATTTCCTCCTCAGGACTGTGAGTCTCAGGCTCAAGAGCGGACAAATGATTATCTACATTTTCATCTGCGCCTTCTTCAGACAGGTAGTAGATTTCAAATCCACGGGTCGGGGGCGTGGAAGAATTCATGTGCAGAGAAACAAACACATCCGCATCGGCTCGATCACTAATTTTAGGGCGATCCGCAAGCTTAATCTTATAGTCCTTTTCGCGGGTCAAAAATGCCTTCATCCCCGGAAACTCATTAATCACCTCTCTCAGAGTCTTCGCTATCATGAGAGTCATGTCTTTTTCAGCTCTAAACCCTTGAGCTCCAGGATCATGGCCACCATGACCAGGATCAATACATACGACGTATTGATCGCCCGATGGATCTAACTGAGAACGCAAGGGATAAGGATTTTTCAGATGGAGTCTCAAGGTTTTGCCCGCTGCCAATTTACGAACATCAAAGGGCGGGAATCC
>CAZRLV010000265.1:0-5291 GCA_964600955.1 uncultured bacterium | reverse complement strand
ACCCTCGATTCCATCGAGGGTCGTGAGAACAATACCAGAGCGAGGGCATCATCAAAACTGCCTTCAACCTGAAAGGTAGTTGCCCCATAGGCCAGGGACTGCGAGAGCTTTCCCAAACTGATTTTTCCGCGAGGCAGAAATACAAAGGGTTTTAAGCCTGCCACTGCCGCGTAGGATGCCATGGAGGCGGATGTATTCCCTGTGGATGCGCAGGCAACCGCTTTAGCCCCCAGGACCCGCGCCAGAGTCGCTGCACCTGCCATGCCGCGATCCTTGAAGGAACCTGTTGGGTTTTCACCCTCATGTTTAAGATGCAAATGATCAACACCCGTAAACTCAGAGAGATGGTTTGAGGTGTAGAGATTGGTATTGCCTTCACCTCGGGTTACCAGAGCAGATTCGGGAAGATCCAGAATTGCTTCACGATACCTCCAGACCCCTGAACGATCGGTGGTTTTTGAGGAAAGCCTGCGCTCACTCCAGGTTTTAACCAGATTCTCCGGTGCAGGTGGGGTTTTGAAGAACACTTCAAGCAATTCACCGCAGGTGCAGGAATAAGAGCTGTAGTCAAGATCAAACTCGCCAGCACACTCAATACAACGTAGAGCCTGATTAGTCTTCGATAATTCGCGCACCATGGTGATCTACCTCGCTAAAAATTTCCTGGGAAGAAATACCCATGTTCTCCCAAACCTCGCGTGCAAGAGAGACCAGGCTTCTACTTTGCTCAGGAGTCTCTCCCATCATAAAAATACAGGGGCCGGAACCGCTGAGCGTGCAACAGAGCGCCCCGGCCTCAAATACAGCTTTTTGGACCTCGCTAAATCCGGCAACCAACTCAGCTCGGGCGGGTTCGATGACGGAGTCCCGAATGGCTCTGCCAAACTTCAGATGATCGCCTTCACTCAGGGCAGCCACCATGGTGGATACGGCACCTAGCATGGAAACAAAGTCCGCCATAGCCACAGTCTTGGGTAAGACCTCTCTTGCCTGGTGGGTTTTGACTTCAATTTCTGGGCTTAAGAGTCCCAGACTCAGAGGGTGTTTGGGTAGGATGCGACTCCACCTCAAGGGTTTCATACTCTCAATGACAAGAAACCCACCCAGGAGAGACGGAGCTACATTATCTGCATGGAACCCTGAAACCGCCGCCTCAGCAATACAGCATGGCTCAAGAAGTTCTTCTCGCTGCAACGGACTCTTTGCCAGGGCATTGACGGCTACAGCGGCTGCTACTGCAGAGGCCGCGCTAGACCCAAGGCCTGATCCAAGAGGTAGACCTTTGTCAATAATAAGCTCTACTGCAAAGCGCTCGTCCCTGTTTTGATCGAGCAGACCAAGGGTTTCAGCGGCAGCTACTCCGGATGTGTTTTTAGCCGCTTGCATGGGCAGGCGTCCATGATCTCCGTGGATCTCAAGAATTTTGACCCCGCTACCTTCAGTTCTACGGGCTCGAACCTGGTCTCCTGGTTGGCTTAGTGCCAGACCGAAAACATCAAACCCAGGGCCAACGTTTCCAATGGAAGCCGGTGCGTAAGCTGTAACCCACTTTGAGCCTTTCAAGACTTGATAACCCCCTGCTGAACCAGGAGCTCAGCGATAAGTATCCCGCCCCCAGAAGCCCCTCGAATGGTGTTATGCGAAAGACCCACAAAGCGAATATGCAAGACGGGACATTGCCTGAGACGCCCCAGGTTGATAGCCATGCCCTGATCATGCATGCGGTCAAACCGAGGCTGTGGTCGATCCTCTTGCTCGTGATAAACAACGGGTTTTATGGGGGCCATTGGCAGGGATAGATCCTGGGGCAGTGCTTTAAACTCATCCCATAATTTTAGAACTTCAGGCAGCTCAGGGCGAGTCTCAAAAGCGGCAGAAACGCAGGCAAGATGTCCATCCAGGGTGGGTACTCGGTTGCAATGGGCAGCAATTTTGAAGCTTTGATTGGATTGAATTCCATTGTCGGTAAGAGTTCCCAGAATCTTGCGCGGTTCTTCCTCAGACTTGGATTCTTCCCCGGGGATATAGGGAATCGAATTGTCCAAAATAGTATTGGAGGATACCCCGGGATGACCTGCTCCCGAAACGGCCTGTAAGGTCGTTACCACAACCGATTTTAAGGTGAATTTCTTGTGTAAAATGAACAACGGAATCAGATAGGATTGCAGGGAACAATTGGGTTTGGTAACGATAAACCCCTGATCCCAGCCCCTTTTGCGTTGCTGAATGCGAAGAACATCAAGGTGATGAGAGTTGACCTCAGGAATAACCACCGGTACATCGGGATCAGATCTAAAGGCAGAAGCATTGGATATTACGCCAAATCCGCTTTGCGCGTATTTAGGCTCCCATTGATGGGCTGTGGTCGAATCAAGTGCGCTAAAAATCAAACCGGACTGGCTCTTAGCCTCTTTCAAGTTCTCGACGCCATGGACTTCTAATTGAGTTACCGATGCGGGAATGACTGTGTCCATCAACCATCGTCCAGCTACAGCTTCACTATAGGCTTTACCTGCAGATCGTTGTGAAGCGGCCAGGAACCCCACTTCAAACCAGGGGTGGTTTTCCAGGAGCTGTATATATCTTTGCCCCGCCATGCCTGTGGCCCCTAAGATGCCAACCTTTATGCGATTCATCTTGCATCCTTTGCAAGCAAAATCCTGGAAGATTCTAAGATATCATGAAAGACTCCGGCGGCGGTTACACCGGGACCGGCTCCGGGACCGCGAATGACAAGCGGCTGTTCATAGCGTTCTGTGGTTACAACGCAAAGATTATCGGTTCCGCGTAAAGAGCCAAGCGGCGAGTCTTGGCATTCCATTCGCAAGCGGGCTTCCACCTTTGAAGGATTTGATGCTCCGCAATAGCGTAAAACTTTGTTGCCTTGCAATGCTTTACTGAACTCAGACGCGATCAGGGGATCCATTTCCTTTAAGCGTGACTTGAACTCAGGCAGGGGAACATTACGCAGGTTCTCAGGCACGAGATTTTGAATCGTGACGTCTTGCATCTCAAGTTTTTGCCCTATAAGCCGAGCTAGGATCAATACTTTTCGGGCAACATCCATTCCAGATAAATCGTCTCTGGGATCGGGCTCCGTAAACCCAGCCTCCCAGGCCGAAACTAAAAGGTCAGAAAAAGGACGACCCGCTGTCATGCCCGAAAACAAGGTTCCCATACTTCCTGAAAAACAGCCTTCAATAGCAGAGATTTGATCCCCGGTTTCAAGCAGCGAAAGAACTGCGTGAATAATGGGTAAACCTGCTCCCACTGTGGCTTCAAATCTCAGGGCGTTTTCCAGGGGTCTTTGGAAATCCACCAAGCTCTCAAAATCCTCGAGCGAGGAGCTGAAGGGAATCTTATTGGCGCTAGCCACACCATGCGAGGCGCCAAGAAATTTTTCATAAAAACTTTGCATTTTTGATGAGGCCGTTGTATCCACAAGAATGGAAACCCCATCTGCCTGATGAGCCAGGTCCAGGCAAAGCTCCAACCTCGCTTGAGTCCCTCCCTCAAACCATTGACAATCCTGAAGCTCAGATAAGCCGCTCGATGGGTAGTTCAGGCCCAAGGCCGGTTGACCCTTTGGAAAAAAAGCCAATCTTTTGGAATCAGCGATGCAGGACCAGCGTAGATCTACGTCCTCACGGTTTGCATCCGACGCCAAAGAGGAGCAAATCTGCGAGATCAGCTCATAGCCAATGGTCCCACATCCCATTTGAAAAAGATTGATACGTTTCATTTCCCCAGTCCGAAGGCCTGATGAATACACTCGATGGCTCGATTAGCCGCACCGGATTCAACCAAAAAGGAAACATTGACCTCAGAGGAACCCTGAGCAATCATCATCACATTAATTTTCGATTTGCCCAGAGTCGAGAACAACATTCCAGCAACACCCGGCGTGCCACTCATTCCCGCACCGACCAGGCAAACAATAGCGACTTCATCAATGGCCTCGATTTCGTCAATTTTTTTCTTGAGCAGTTCAAGTTCAAATTCCTGTGTCAGTGCCCGAACCGCAGCGTCGCGATGCTCTCCTTTGACCGCAAAACAGATGCTTTGCTCCGAACAGGACTGAGAGATCATGAGAATACTCACTCCCCCTTTGGCAATGCTGGTAAATGCTCTTCCCGCTACGCCGGGAATCCCCATCATTCCGTCTCCCTCAACAGAGATCATACTGACACCCTGGATACAGGTCACTGCCTTGCCGGCCTGAGATCGACTCTCGGTATCGAGATGCACACGGGTCCCACCAAAATCAGGGTTGTAAACGTTCTTAATAAAGGCGGGAATAGCCTTTTCCTTAAGAGGGTGAATCGAGATGGGATGTAGAACTTTGGCCCCAAAAAATGAAAGTTCGGCCACTTCGCGGTAGTTCATGGCTGTGATACTGCGGGCCTCTGGAACAACCCGTGGATCAGCACTCATGATTCCATCAACTTCTTTCATAAACCAAACTTCTGAGACCTCCATACAAGAGCCGATGATGGTGGCGCTAAAATCGGTCCCACCACGGCCTAGCGTGGTGGTTTCACCCTTTTCGGTCGCACCTGTAAAGCCAGCTACCAGAGGTATTCTTCCCGAGTCGAGGACTTCCAGCAAGCGCTTGCATCCCTGCTTTATAGTGAGATCATAGCGTGGGTAGGCCGAGCCAAATTGATCATCGGTGATAATGATCTCTTCTCCAAAAACCGTCTGAACCTTGATCGATTCGCCTAATACAGCCGCCAAAATACTGGCTGAGAGCTTTTCTCCAAAACTCAGTACATAATCCTGGGCGCGAGGGGTGGATTCTTTAAGTGCCGAGATTCCGTGGCAAATGGATCGTAGTTCTTCGAGAACCTCATCTAAAAAATCCAGAGCCTTTGATTTTCTGTTGGCATCAAGGCATAGATCTTCGATTACAACTCTATGTTTTTGGCCTATAGTTTCAAGGAGTTTCTCGGCCTGCTCTGGTTCTCTCTTTTCAGAATGGCTGATGGCATCGATCAGAGCGGCAGTTACGCCCTTCATGGCTGAAACCACAATAATGGGATCGCTATCGAGCGCTTTCATCACACAGCCACAGACATTGGAAAAATTATCGGTGTCTGCCAGGGAAGCCCCACCAAATTTCATGATAATCACAATCCATCCTCCTTCAGGATGGTAATGTATCATAAAGGGTTGAAGAGAAGAAGGAATCAGAGGGAGCATAGGAATCCAAGGAAACATAGGAATGGGAAGAGAAAGGTCGTCGTAGAAAATATGGATGACCCCCTATACGAATTACAGGGGCTGGTTAC
>CAZRLV010000264.1:0-5314 GCA_964600955.1 uncultured bacterium | reverse complement strand
CTTCATAGACCTGCTGGTAGATGTTGTCATAGACTGGATCTACAAAGGTCTTCATGAAGCCTCCAAAAAGATCGTTGTCGGGTTCTCCCTCTTTTTGGGACGAGACTTGCGCTGTGAGAGATAAGAGAACTGCTATAAAAATGAGGGGGATGCGCATAATTTTCCTCGGAGATTGAACTGGATTCGTTGTTTACTACGCTCTCTAGTATATTATGTTGCCCTTGTTTTGAATTATGCAAATTTGAAGTGAATGGAGGAGGAGCCGATGAATGCAGAGCAAAATTTAAAAGAAGAACATCATAAAAAACTATTTTCAGTGGTAAGGACGACCCTTGAGATGTATTTACAAGGGGAGTCTGTTGTGCTGCCATCCATTGAATGTCCCGAACTTGAGGTTTCAGACCATGGGGTATTTGTTTCATTGCATCGCGGTAAAGAATTGCGGGGCTGTATCGGCTGTTTCAGTTCTCCCAAACCTCTTTGGCAAACTGTGGCTGAGTTTGCCGTGGCCAGTACTCAGGATTCTCGCTTCGCCTATAACCCGGTAACTTTCGAGGAGCTTAAGGAACTTCAAATCGAGATCTCAGTCTTGTCTGCCTTGCTCTAAATCGAGAATTATAAGCAAACGGTCTTGGGCAAACATGGAATCATGGTTGAAAAAGGCTCGAATCGAGGCGTATTTCTGCCTCAGGTGGCCACGGATACCGGCTGGGATCTTGAGGAATTCTGGTCTCAATGTTGTAGTCAGAAAGCCGGCCTGAGTCCCGAAGCCTATAAGGACCCTGCCGTAGAAATTAGTATTTTTGACGCTCAGGTCTTTAGTGAACATTAAGATTCATGAAATTTATGCCTCTGTGCAAGGGGAATCTTCATTCACAGGTCTTCCCTGTGGTTTTATAAGAACCGCCGGTTGTTCCTTGCGCTGCCATTGGTGCGATACCCCCGAAGCCTGGAAAGGCGGCCAAGAGATGAGCCTGAACCAGATTCTGGATCGAGTTGAGCGTCTGGAGGTTCCACTGGTAGAGGTTACCGGGGGGGAGCCTTTAGAGCAGGAAGCCACATTCAATCTTCTTGATCTGCTGGTAGAAAAGGGATTTAGCGTTCTTCTGGAAACGGGCGGACATATTCCTTGTCAGAGAGTAAATCCTGCCGTTCACCGAATCATTGATATGAAATGTCCGGGTTCAAAGATGTCTAAGCATAATCACATGCAAAACTTGGATCGACTCAGTCAAAAGGATGAGATCAAATTTGTGATCAATCATAAGCAGGATTTTGATTGGTCCTGTTCAGTGGTTCGTGAGTATGATCTTTTAAATAGGGCGCAGGTTTTGTTCTCTCCAGTCCACAATGAAATGGATCCCAAACAATTAGTGGACTGGATTTTAGGATCAGGGCTTCAGGTTCGCTTTCAAATTCAGATCCACAAGGCGATTTGGGGTAGTGAGGTGCGGGGAGTATGAAAGCTTCGATTTTCCATTGTTTTTCTCTAGGCCAATCCCAGTGGCCATGGATGGATCTGAAGGTTGAAAGGGTTCATTCGGATCCGCAAGTGGAGATTGAGGACCGTCAGGGCTTGGCAGAAGACATCAGCGCTTTGATTGGGTCTCAGTCGCAGGCAAAGATGGATTTTCTCTCAGCATTGAAAAAGCAGGGGGCTTTGCAAAATCTGCTTGGATTTGAACTGGGATCTCGTGAGGAGAGCCGACTGATTTGGAGTCTGGATGGAGGATTTAGCCGACGCATTGATTTTATTTTGGAGTTAGCTCATTTTCTACCGCATGTTGCCAAGGATCATAAATGTCACCGTTTGCATGGTCATAGCTATCAAATTGGTCTGCAGATGAAAGACCAAAATAACTCTGATCAGCTTCTTAAACTTGCAAGGCGTGAAATTTCTGATGATTTGGACCGCCGTCTTCTCAATGAAATCAAGGGTTTGGAAAACCCAACCGCTGAAATCCTGGCGGCCTTTTTGTTTAAGAGACTCAAGCCTGATCTTGCAGGGCTTGAAACCGTTTATGTTCACGAAACTCAGGATTCAGCCTGCTCCTTTAGTGGGGGAAGCACTTGGTCTGTATTTAAGGCTTTTGAACTGGAAGCTGCCTTGCCCTATCAAAATTCCTTTCTAGGTCGATCCTTGAAAATTCGATTAGGAATTGAAAAGGAACTCGACTCTGAGTTGGGCTGGACCTTGGACTTTGCTCAAATAAAGGCCTGGTTTAGGCCCATTCGACACCGATTGGACCATCATAATCTGGGTGATATTGATGGTAAAGATCTCAGCCGACTTTTGGATTTGGGAGCTTGGCTTTTCAACCAGACCGAAGCCAGCATGCCAGATCTTCGCTTTATTGAAATTCAAGACAGCGTAGATAGCGGAATGATATTGGAGCGAAAATGAGCACCGGGGACGATGCACTGGTTTTATTTTCAGGGGGCCAGGATTCAACCACCTGTCTTTACTGGGCCATCAATCGTTTCAAGAAGGTAGATACCTTAAGTATCGACTATGGTCAAAGGCATGTGGCTGAACTTAGTTCTGCGCGCAAAATAGCTCAGTTAGCAGCTGTGTCCCATCAAGTTTTGAACTTTGATTTTTTTAATCAAATGCGTGAAACCGCCTTGACCGGTGCAATCCCCATTGAGGAAATCAAGGAGGCAGGAGGAGCCGATTCCGAGTCGTCCGATTTACCCAATACCTTTGTTCCTGGCCGAAACCGGATTTTCATTACGCTTGCGGCGACAATTGCTTTTGAGAAGGGAATTAATAATCTGGTCACGGGAGTCTGTCAGACGGATTATTCCGGGTATCCAGATTGCAGGGACGACACCATCAAAGCTTTGCAAGTTGCATTGAATCTTGGCATGCAGACCTCGTTGGTATTGCACACGCCGCTGATGTGGCTCACGAAAAAAGAAACCGTGGTTTTAGCTAAGCAAGAGGGTGCTATGGAGGCACTGGCCTTGAGTCACACCTGTTACGAGGGCAGTTTTCCACCCTGCAAAAAATGCCCAGCCTGTCTACTAAGAGCCAAGGGTTTTATAGAAGCCGGACTGAAAGATCCGCTGGAAGAAAGGCTGTGAGTGAAGAAAAAGATGGATCCCCCGATCAAGTCGGAGGATGACAAGAATGGGGGAGGGAACTAAAGAACTATCGGAACTAAAGAATCATCGGAATGGGGAGAGGAAAAAATAGTCGCCATCTTCTGCTTTCACCTTCCCGCTCTTTTCTTATTCTATAGTTCTCTAGTTCCGATAGTTCTGTAGTTCTTTATTGTCGTCATCCTATGGCTTGACCAGGGGATCCATTCAAAAGGTCGAAAACCTTTTTCCTTCATTCCTTGGATTCCTCTGATTCTTGATTCTGTCTCCTCACCTTTTCTTCTCCTCAAGCTGGCTTCCCGACTTGTTTTAACTTATAGGATTTATTGACCTCAGTGAGGATATCGCCTCCCTTATTGCATTTGGAGATGAGCTGGACCTGTCCGCCTTCCTTAAAAACATTAATGGTGGGGCCCTGTCCTTCGCAGAAGGGATGTTCGTTCACAAAACCGGGAGTGTAGTTTCCATGGTAACAAACCACTGAAGCTCGATTGAGCAGACAATTTGTATATACGCATTGTCTCAAAATATCACTGCGAATTTGCCTCTCTCTTTCGATAAGGTAACCAAAGCCCATCGTATTAGTGATTTTGTTCACGGCGGCGTCATGGATTTTGGGCTCTGGACAGGACGGGTTTATTTTAGGATTGGACTGAATGACCAGTTTTAAAAAGCCGATCTCAAGCGTGTGTTTGGCTTTGACAATCTCCCTAAAATTGCCAAGCGTAATGGTTCCCAAATGGATGTAGGATATGATAGAGCGCATGACTTGCAGGACCTGAGCCAGGTATTCATCCGAGGATGGGTCCATGTCCTGGGTTAGAACCTGATGACTAAGATCAAGCACTCTGGAGATGCGAGGTGAATACTCGGTCATGGATAAAAGCTCTCGAATCAGCTTAATTTTTTCATCGACGGCTGTGAGTACGGGTAGACTTTCGTCTGCCAGGATATCGCTGCCAACCATATCGAAAATGGCGCAGTGACAGAGGTCAGGAAGGTTCTCGGCGGCTACCCCATGCAGGATTCCCATAAAAACAGTGAATTGTGCCAGCTGACACGCGTTGAGTACCAAACTTTTGTCCTGTTCTTGGAGATCATAAAAATAAAAGACAACGGCTTTGTCCTCCAAAACCTCCTCCAGGATTTCACGTGCCTGCTTATAAGGCTTACCACATGCGGTCAGATCCAGTTTCAAATAGAGTTCACTATGATCGATAAAGCTCATTATATCCTGGTAGAGCCCCTGAACTTGCTCGCGAAAAAAGCCTACTGCCTCATCATTAACCTCAATCTCAAGGGTGGTTGTGCGTATCCCGGCTTCGGTACAGATATACTTGACCTTATTTGTAAGTCCAACGCATTCCCCCTCAAGAATTCTGCGTAGCGAGCGTTTGCGTTTTTTTAAATCAGAGCCCTTGCGAATGAGGATTTGGCGCTCCTGGGACTCTTCCTCATCACCTGTAATCCCCTGGTAATAATCATTGCCGGAGGGCAAGGGCATATCGCCTTTGGAAGCTACAATCTCTTTCAAAGACATCGGGTAAACACCGCTTAAGAGTTTTTGATATTTGTCGTATGACAGGCTATTCATGATGATTTTCGGTTCCTTTCAAGAACTAATGTTTTTCTCGCCCCACTCAAACTTAGGACAATCGAATCAATGAGTCAATACTTGCAAGAAGGAACAAGAACTAGTATCGAACTAAAGCAGTAAAGAATTGGAGGAATTGTGGACGCAGGAACTCAGGAATTTGGCAGCTGGAAGAGGTTGTGCTTTGTGATAGGATGCGGGCTTAAAATTTCTATAGATTGTGGGGTTGAGCATGAGCCTTGAGCAGCAGACAAATCGGATTTCAAACTATTTTAGTGAGAACGAAGTGGATTTTGAAACCCGTGAGATTCCTTACGGAAAGCAGTTTTTACTTTTAGAGGGTGCTGTGCGTTTGAACTGTTATTGTGGAAAAAAGGGATTCTCTTTTCATGTTCAGGGTAAAGACAAGTCTGCCGTCTTGGAACTGGAGGAAGAGGTTGGCGCTTTACTGCAAGGAGGGCGTCCATCCGCGAAGCCTGAAAAACCTCAAAAGCAGGCTAAAGCCTCCTCGGGCTCTATGGCATTTTCTCGATCCTATAATTTCCCCTGGATGGGCTCAGACGAAAGTGGAAAAGGGGATTATTTCGGCCCCATCATTTGTGCCGGGGTGGTTCT
>CAZRLV010000263.1:0-5419 GCA_964600955.1 uncultured bacterium | reverse complement strand
GTCCAGATTTTGTCAGCTTTAATCTGAAGCCTCATCTGCCCAATGCCCCCTATTGGATTTTGATGCAAAGTTTGCTGGATGAATTTGAACTGGGCCCGATTAAAGCCACCGCCAAGGGAAACCTTAACGTCAAGCTTTGTAAAAAAATATGGATTAGATATCTGGAAAATACAGAGCCTAATGAATGGGTTCGGAAAATGGGTGTAAGAACTGAAGATCAGTTTCAGGACCTTCATTGCCTTCGAATCATTCTGGAGTTAGCCGGATGTATGAAGAAACGTAAGGGTGTGTTCTCTTTGACACAAAAGGCATTAAAAATTCTAAAAGGTTCGGGGATAGCAGGGCTTTTTCATATTCTTTTCAGGACTTCTTGCGAGAAATTTAATTGGTCTTATCGGGATTACCAGTCTGAATTTGGAGTGATTCAGCATTCCTTCCTATTTTCATTGTTTCTGCTCCATGAGGCAGATTATGCGTATCAACCGGTGCCAAACTATGTGAATGCGATGATTACTGCGTTTCCAATGCTTTTATCTGAAGCAGAGCAGGATTGCCCTTATTATCAGTCTCCGCTGGAGTGCGTGGAAGGGGCATATATGTCGCGGTTCATGGAATTTTTTGCCTGGGGCTTTGGGTTCGTGGAGTTGAAGCGAGCCCCTTTCATGAGCAAAGACATTCCAAATCAGGCTCGTAAAATAGATACGCTTTACGAATTAGTACAATTTAAGTAATTTGGGGCTCGGATTACGCTGAACTTCCTGGGGCGGTTGGCGGGGACACGACTCGTCGCACGGTGACATGCAATTGTTTATCTGACGCCAAGCGATAGGAGGTAGACCAGGTATTGATTGAGGCTGGTTTTGTTTTCCTCTGCTCTGTGGGAGAGTTTTTGGTGCAGTTCGATGGGTAGGCGTAGGTGATCTGGTGTGAAACTAAAACACCCAACCTGGAAATCGCCAAAGAGTTTGCCGATGCAATCCATTCGAAGTATCCTGGAAAGATGCTGGCTTATAATTGCTCTCCTTCTTTTAACTGGAAGAAGAATCTCAGCGATGAAGTGATCGCCAGGTTTCAGCAGGAGCTGGGTGCCATGGGCTTTCGATTTCAGTTCATTACTTTGGCAGGGTTTCATGCCAATAATTATGGAATCTTTGATTTGGCCACCAAGTACAGGGATCATGGGATGCGGGCTTATACCGATCTCCAGGAGCGAGAATTTGCTGCCGAATCTCGGGGGTATACAGCGACACGCCACCAAAGAGAGGTTGGGGCCGGGTGTTTTGATGACCTGACTCAAACCATCTCAGGTGGGGATTCCTCTTTGAGCGCTCTGACCGGCTCCACAGAGGAAGATCAGTTTGAAGACTAAAGCTTAGTCATTAAGGCGGGTGTGGATGACTCAAAAGGGGGAGAATAAGCCTCCGGGAGGATCTTTTATGGATTCCTCGGAGGATGTGGATCCTCAGGCTCTCCTGGACTATATTAAAAGGGGAGTGGACCGGGGTTCTGCCGAGGCGGAATTTGCCCTGGGGGTTCTCTATTTTAAGGGAGAATCTCTGGAGAAGGACCTGGTTGAGGCTGCCAAATGGTTTACCAAAGCGGCCGATCAGGGTTTTTCTGGCGCTCAGTTTAACTTGGCCCGTATGTATGATCAGGGTGTGGGTGTTTCCGTAGATAAGCAAAAAGCCGTGGAGCTTTATCGTTTAGCGGCGCTTCAGGGCGACCCCGAGGCTCAGTTTTATCTGGCCGGACATTTATTCCAGGGTGAGGGCGTTGAGCAGGATCAGTCAGCCGCCGTCGAGTGGTTTGAAAAATCAGCTACGCAAGGGATTCTGGAGGCCTGTTTTGATCTGGGAATGATGTATTTCACTGGGAATGCTGTAGGTGTAGACCGTGAAAAGGCCGTGGTTTATCTCACCCAGGCCGCCGAAAAAGGAGACGCGGCCGCTCAGAGCTTTCTGGGGCAGATTTATACCAGTGGGGACGGCGTAGAGGCTGACCCTGCTCTCGCTGAAAAATGGCATCGGCTGGCAGCCGGTCAGGATTTTGCGGATTCTCATTTTTACCTGGGTGCCGCGCGATTAAGTCAAGGGCAGTCTGCCAAGGATTTTGAGGAAGCTACGCAGTTTTTTCGTAAGGCTTCAGATCTTGGGCATCTTGAAGCCCAGTACAATCTGGGCAAGATCTATTATGACGGTGTGGGTGTGGCTAAAGACCCCGCCCAGGCCTTTCATTTCTTTTTAAAAGCCGCGCTTCAAGGCGACGCGGAATCCCAGTTTTATTTGGGCCGCATGTATTTTGAAGGAACTGGTGTGGCCAAAGATGTTCATCAGAGTTTGCGCTGGTTTAAAGAGGCCGCCGCTCAGGGGGATTCAGAGGCTCAGTTTAATGTAGGGCAGCTCGAAAAAATGATTCAGTCTTCCTCGTAGGGTTCTAGATGGATCAGAACATCGATGATTGCCGGGTTGGATTTTAATATTTTTGATTTGGCATGGCCACAGATCTGATGACCTTCGCGTACGGTTAATCCGGGATCAACCTGGATATGGAGATCCACAGCCAGACTGGAGGCTCCTACATAGCGTGTTCGAATTTTGTGGAAGTCTCTGACCCCCCCGGTTTCTCGCACAAGAGCGCTGATTGCTTCGATCTCGTTTTCAGTGGCTCCGGCATCCATGAGTTTATTGAGGTTGGTCACCGAGATCTTAAACCCGGCGCGCAAGATAATCAGGCAGACCATGATCGCTGCAACGGCGTCCAAGACCACCCAGGTGGGGGCCAAAATAGCGGTGAAAACTGCCAGGACAACCGGAAGAGAACTCAAGGCATCCGAACGGTGGTGCCAGGCGTTGGCAATAAGCGCCATGGATTTGAGGTCTCGACCTCTTTTTGCGGTGTAATGATAGAGGGCTTCTTTGGCCAGAAAAGAGACTAAGGCGGCGGCAAATGCCCACCATCCAGGGGTCTTCACGTCATGGTCTGGGAGCGTAAGAATCGAGTTCCAAAGCAAGCCGGCCCCGACTGCCAGTAATAAAACGCCGATTCCGGCCGTGATCAGGGTTTCCAGGCGGTGGTGTCCGTGAGGGTGATCTTCGTCGGCGGGTTGGGTCCAAAACCGGACTCCCACCAGGATAGCGATGTCAGTTGAAATATCAGACAGGGAATGCACGGCGTCTGCAATGACCGCCTGACTATTGCCCAGGGTCCCTCCAGTAAATTTAAGAATGGACAGGCCTAGATTGACCCAAAGCCCTACCCAGGTAGTGCGTTGAATGGCATTAACGCGATTTTGCCCCAGGTCGTCGAGTTTCAAGCCTTAAACCTCAACAGCCTCCAAGATGAATAGATTGCCCTCAATCCAGTCTTCCTTTTCCTTGCGCAGATTCTGACGGTCCTGTTTCAAAATTCTAAATCCAGACTCCTGACTCAATTGCTCAAGATAGGTTTTTGAATGCGCAAAGCGCCCTGTCGTGCGTAAGAGATAGTCTGGGTCATCATCCAGGGCCTCAGTAGAAAAAATAAGCTGTGTACCAGCTTTGCAGCGACTTCTCAGAGATTTGAACAAGGGTTTCAGATCGCCAAAATAAACAAAGACATCGGCGGCCAGGATCAGGTCATAAGACTCCTGGCATTGATGGAGGAATTCCAGAATTTCTGAAGTTTCCAGTCTTGAGTAGAGGTCTTTTTTCCTGGCTTCTGAAATCATTCCTTCAGAAATATCGACACCTGTAATTTCGTCACATAAAGGGGCAAAAGCGGCGGCGCAAAGCCCGGTTCCACAGCCCAGGTCCAAAACTTGGTGAAACCTGGACTCTGGGTCGCGGATCGATTCAACCAGCTCTCTCATGCTTGTGGGGGTTTTATAGTCCAGGTTTTCATCGAATCTGGCTGAAAAATCATCAAAGAGTTTTTTCACATATTCAGCCGGGGCCGCCTCAGGCGTTTTACCTTTGATCGCGTTTAGGATATAACTGGCCTCAACCCGGTTGGGGTTCAGCTCCAGGGCTTTTTCCAAATACTCACAGGCTTTTTCAGAGTCCTGCATCACCAGAGCCAACCCCAGATTCCCCCAGGCTTCAGCGTCAGTCGGGTCATTTTTTAAGCCGTTTTCATAGACTTCTATGGCTTCCTTATCACGACCCTGGATATTGAGAACAACCCCAAGATTGCAAAATGCCAGAGCCATGCCAGGGTTCATCTCGATGGCCTTGCGATAAACTGCCTCCGCCTCTTCGTAGCGGTTAAGCAGTTTTAAGGCATTTCCCAGATTGACATGGGCCTGTGCCGAAGCGGGTTCTAGGTCAATGGATTTTTCATGACAGGAGAGGGCTTCTTCATAGTCCCCTTTACCTTGCAAAAGGGTGCCCAATTGGTCATAGGCCTGGGCCTGTTGCCCGTGGGCCTGAATCGATTCCATCAAAATATTGATGGCCTCGCCTGTATTTCCCATTTCTTCCAGAAGTTGTGCAAATTCAAGCAAAAGATCAGGTGTCGCTGGAGTCTTTTCAAAAAGGAGACGATACTGGGCCGCGGCATGCTTCAGGTCTCCTTTGCGGTAATAAGACTGTCCCAGATTTCGATAGGCATGTAGATAGGTTGGGTCAGCTTTTAAGGCATTTTCAAAACCCTGGATGGCCAAGTCAATCTGATCTCGACCTAAAAATAGAGTGGCCAGGTTGTTTTGCGCGGGAGCCATGGCCGGGTTAATTTTCAAAGCTTTCTGGTAGCATTCAATGGCGAGATCGTCCTGCTTGGAGCCATGGTAGGCGTTTCCAAGATTGTTATAGGCATTGGCGTAGTTGGGGTCCATGGCCAGGCATTCTCTATAGCCTTGGATGGCCTGCTCAAGCTTGCCCTCTTCATGATCTAGTACCGCTAGATTGAATCGCGCCTCGGCTCTGTTGGGTTGTACCGCAAGACAACGCTGGTAGAGCTCCCGTGCCCGGTCCTCATTGCCTGCGTATTGACATAGAGTCCCGGCATTAAACAAGGCTTCAATATGTTCAGGTTGTCTGGAGAGCGCTTGTTCATAAGCCTGTAATGCCTCCGGAAGCCTTCCAAGGGCCTGCTGCACCTGCCCGTAACTATTGTGAATTTCCGCATGGGAGCTGTCGATGCCTAGAGCTTTTTGCAGAAGGTTTTCTGATACATCATAACGCTCCAACTGGTAGGCCAGCAGTCCTAGTAGATGCAGGGCGTTAAGATCTTCGGGAAATTCTTCGAGAATCTGGTGATAGATGTCACGCGCCATTTCCAGCCGTCCTGCTTGATGATGTTGCATGCCAAGGGCCATCGCGTTACGAGTGGCGGCGTTACTGGCCTCTTCCTGAAAATAATTGACGGAGTGTATTTTGGACATATCTTCCTTATTTTGGGATGTGGAGGGGATCTCTCTTCCAGATTACCAGCTGGATACCTG
>CAZRLV010000262.1:0-5423 GCA_964600955.1 uncultured bacterium | reverse complement strand
CACGGTCGAGCCTGTATAGGATAGGGCTGGGGTAGGGCGGGGCATTGTTGGAAGGGTTTTTCCAGGGTGATAGGAATTTTGGGTGGAGGTTTGTAACTGTGCAAATTAAAACTTAGACTTTTAATATGTAGATTTATCTTCCTCGTTTTCTATTCTTCTATCGTGTCAGTAGTAGAGTCAAAACCAGGCAAAAATGAGATTTCGGTGCCCTCAAACAGTCAGTAAGTGCATGTGAAAATGAATATTACCCATGAAAAAAGCCATTTAGTGGCTATTTTTACCCCATAAAAAAACCAATTTCATTATAATAGTTAGGGGTTCTCTGGGGGTATTGGCACCATGAAAAGAGTAATTGATTCTGATTTACTGGCTTGGGTTCAGGAAAAAAGGCCCATGCCTTTACTCATTCGGGGGGCTCGTCAGGTGGGGAAGAGCTGGACTCTAGAAGAGCTTGGTAGCAAACATTTTTCCAATGTTATCTGTGTAAATTTTGAATTTGAGCCTCAATTGATGAAGTGTTTTGAAAACCTTGATCCGGAGGAAATTCTTAAGCAGTTGGCTGTTATAAAAGGCGGGAGAATTGAAGTAGGCAAAACCCTTCTTATTCTTGATGAGATCCAGGAATGCAAAAGGGCCCTGCTTGCATTGCGGTATTTTTTTGAGAAAAAGCCGGGGTTGCATGTGGCGGGAGCTGGCTCTCTGCTTGAGTTTCGATTGAAGGACGAAGCTATTCGATTTCCCGTAGGCAGGATTCAGTCTTTGTTTATGAAGCCCATGTCCTTTATGGAATTTCTTGAAGCTGGAAACCAGAGTGAAATGATCTCCTTTATTTTGGAAGACCCTACGCCTTTTCCTGAGGCTGTGCATGAGCGAGCCCTGGAACTTTTTCGGGACTATCTTTTTGTCGGAGGTATGCCAGCGGCGGTTATGGAGTTCTACACCTCAGGTGATTTCTCACGTGTGAACCGGATTTTGAAGGCCATTTTACAGACTTACCGAGATGATTTTGGAAGATATGCCAGATTCCCCCAAAAGGAGAATTTGGAGCTTGTGTTTCAAAGTATTCCCCGAGACTGTGGCAAGAAAATCACCTATTCAAGAATTAATCCAGATGCCAAAGCCAGAGAGGTTCGTTCTGCCATTGAGCTTCTTGAGGGTGCTCAGGTGATTCAACGCGTCTTTCAAACCTCTCCTGCAGGGCTACCTCTTGGTGCCGGCATGCGCCCTAAAGCCTTTAAGGCCTTGTTTCTAGATGTGGGTCTGATGCAGGTTCTTTTGGGAAGTCAATCCAGTTTATTGCAGGCGTCTGATCTGCTGAGCATTCATAGCGGTGCCATTGCCGAGCAGGTTGTGGGGCAGGAATTACTCGCTTACCAGGACCCCTATGAAAAGCCGGCTCTGTATTATTGGGCTCGCGAAAAAAGAACCAGCAGTGCAGAGATCGATTACCTGATTGATCAGGGTGGGACAGTGGTTCCGATTGAGGTGAAGGCGGGCAAATCCGGGCGTTTAAAAAGCATGCAGATTGTTTTAGAATCCTTTTCCCTGAATCAGGGGGTTCAGATCTCCTCGGGAAACTTCAATTCTTCTGATCCGAATATTTTGCAAATTCCCCTCTATGCCATTGGAAGATTAACTGGACCCAGAGTGTAGAGATAGCTTCGGGGTGATTGCTGGTGGTGGGGTTCGCTGGTATGATTCAGGTCAAAGTTTGGGCTGAACTTAACTGGGGGCGATAACCATGATTAAAGTAAAATGGAGTGATTTGGAAGATGCCCACAGTTACGTGGCCATGAGTCATCTCGGAGAAGCCAGGGCGGGGATCTGTAAAAAAACGGGTAAGATTTTTACTTGCAGTGACTCTTTTATGGATGATGATCCTGAGGAGGAAGAATTCTGGGAGTCGGAGAATTATGTTTCAATCCCAGATAAGTATGATCTTGATTTGGGTAATGAATTGGCTTTTGAATTTGTGGCGGCGAACTTACCCGATCAGCAAGCCGAGGTTTATAGGATTTTCTGTAAAAAGGGGGCGTATGGAAGATTTAAGGATCTTTTAAGTCGCCATGATTGTCTGGAGGCCTGGTATGCATTTGAACAAGCCAAAACCAAAGAAGAGCTCACGCACTGGGCTGAGGTCAATGAGATAGAGATTATTTTCGATCAAGTGGATGGGCCTCAAAAGGGGTGAATTACAAATACCCGATGGGAATGGCGGTGACGCTTTGGGTGAGGGGGATGTCTTTTTCAACGAAACAGATGACTGCCCCTTTGCCGATCGGCTTTCCTAATTTTTCCAGGACATGAAAATGCTTGCACGCCTTTTGGGTAGGGTTTGCTGATTTTTTAAACTCTACTGGATAGAAAGCCTCACCCGTTTCAATCACCAGATCGATTTCACGTTGGTCCTGATCGCGGTAATAATAAAAACGGGGTGTACGCCCTCTATGCCAATACGACTTTAGTATTTCTGCAAAAAGATAGGTTTCAAGCATGGCGCCTGACATGGCACCTGCTTCAAGGGATTCCGGGCTGGGCCATTGGGTTAGATAGCTGCAAAGACCTGTATCTAGAAAATACAGCTTGGGGGATTTGACCAGTCGTTTGGTTTGATTGCTGTAATAGGGTTGTAGGCGATAAATCAGTCCAGAGGTTTCAAGTACAGACAACCAGGATTTTGCCGTCTTATGGTCGACATCCACATCACGTGCAAAGTCTGAGTAATTTAGCAATTGACCTGTTCTCGCAGCGACAGCCTTGAGGAAACGATTAAAGGAAACTTCATCCGTAATATTTAAAATATCTCTGACGTCACGTTGAATATAGGTTTGAACATAGGACTTATAAAATAAATCCTGCGAAATCCTTGGGTCTTGATGGAGCCTTGGAAAAGACCCGCGAAAAATGCGTTCATAAACTCCCATTAGAGAACTGGAATGCTCTGCTGGTTCTCTGGCTTGAGCGATCCACTCAGGTGTTGGCATAAAGGCTTGTACTTTGTCCCCGCGACCCTTAATCTCTGCCTGGGAGAGTCCGAGCAAATCAAGGATGGCTACTCGTCCAGCCAAGCTTTCATGAATGCTTTGCATCAGGTGAAATTTCTGAGATCCCGTAAGCCAGAACATTCCATTTTTTTTCTCACGATCCACGATGATTTTGATAGCCGAGAATAGCTCCGGGGCATATTGAACTTCATCGATCATCAGTGGCGCAGGGTGGGCTTGCAGAAATAGAGCCGGATCTGTTCTGGCCAATTCACGCTCCCGCAAGTCATCCAAGGTTACATAAGATCGCTTTTTATCCGAGCAGATCTCAAGCAATGTGGTTTTTCCCACTTGTCTGGGTCCTGTAACTAGTAGCACTGGAAAGCTAGTGCTGGTTTCATGAACGAATTGAGAAAGTGAGCGTTTAATCATAGAGGGCCCGTTAGATTGGGAGTCTACTCATAGATTGAACGAAAAATACTCAAATAGCAAGGCAAAATAGAAAAAAACTGATTAAGCGAGGATTTGAAATCCCTTGAATTGATGGGTAAATTGGTTGCCACTATTCACCCATTAGGAAACACGGAGTAAATCATGACACCGTTTCATTCGCTATCACTGGTTACAGCCTTTGTTTTTCTTTGCTTCTCAAGCACTGTTCTTTTTGCAGATGTGATGGAAGATAAATTTAAGCAATTGAATTCCTGGTATCGCAAGGGCCTCATCACCGAGGCTGAGTTCGAGCGCTCTAAAAAGGATTTACTGAAAAACTATACCCAGCTTCAAGCCTCAGAAGCTAAGACGTCCTCACGTTACCAGGCGGTCGTTGAAGAAGAGAACCTTATGGCCGTGATTCCCTTTTTTGGAAAAGTCTATGCGGATGGAGACCGTGACACCATGGCAAAATTTGCGGTGAAGAATATTCGCTCTTATATGCAAAGGAAGGGCTATCATTCATTATGCCTACACGCCTCAGGTCTATCGCTTTAATGTGGAATGCAAGGTCTATGATTCTAAAAACGGGGAAATTGTTTTCACCAAAATAGCGCGCCAATCCAGTATGCGTAAAATTTTTAATATGGTGCAATACGATAAGGGTAAAACCATCGGGAAAATCACTGAGCAATTCTATTTCTTCATCGATGAATTGGCTCGGGGGGGAGAGGGGAAGATGGATCCCCGGGTCAAGCCGTAGGATGAAGAAAGTCAAGATTCAAGGGTAGCAAAGGAATCAGAGGAATTCGAGGAATGAAGAAAAAGATGGATTGCGGATCGGGGTCCACAATGACGAAAAGCAAGAATTCAGAAGTCAGAATGAAGATGAAGATTTCTTTGACCTTTTGAATGGATCCCCCGATCAAGTCGGAGGATGACGTTTGAGGGGGTGGGATGATGCGGTGGTGGCCTTCTTAATTCCTCGGATTCTTAGTTTTTTCAGTTCTTGATTTAATATTTTTCGCAGAGTTTTGCTAGAGCTTCCAGGGCGTTCTGGTTTTGGCTGAAGGAGCAGGTTTTTTGGCGTTGATGTTCGAAATACTGCCCGGTGATCTCTCCTCCGCTGGATTGGGTAGCCAGCCAGACCGGTGTGTCGGCCCCCTGGTCCGGGGATTCATGGCCACCAAATCCCAGGTTATTGCTGAGCTTGGAATTGACGTCCCCGGAATGACAGGCGTTGACCCGGACTCCGGAATCTTTGAATTTTTCTGCGAGATAAGTGCTTAGCATGCGATCCGCCTGCTTGGATTGACGGTAGGCCTGATCGTTATCATAGGGACGTTTTTTGAATTCCGGGTCTGCAAGGTTTAAGCCCCCGGCCCAGTAGCTGGCGACATTCACCACGCGCGAGGGTGCCCCGGCCTCCAGAGCCTTTTTAAAGAATCTCATCATCCAGTAATACCCTAAAACATTGGTGGCCCATTGCAGTTCGACTCCCTCAGAAGTTTGCATTCGTTTGCGCGGTGTTATGGCGGCGTTATTGACCAGAACATGAAGAGGACCCTTAAAATGAGAAGCAAAATCAGCCACCGATTCCTTTTTGGAAATATCCAAGATTTCGTAAACGATTTCCTGGTTTTGAGTGGTGTCTTTTAGCTCAGCAACCGTCTTGGATGCCAGGCTTTCATTGCGGCAGGCCAGGATGACCCTGAACTTCCTGCTGGCAGCCATTTGTCTTGCAATGGCTTTGCCGATGGCCCCTGTGGACCCTGTAATGATGACGCTTTTCTTCTTCATAGTTCTCATTCTCTCTCATTTTCCAATTCTTGCAGCTTGAAATCCAGGTAAGCCTCCAGGCGGTCTTTGTCTTCAAACCCCCCATACCAGAGGGCATCCAGGCTTTTATAGGCCAAAGCCTCGGTCTCTCCATCCAGAATAATCTGATCGGATTGCATTAGAATTGAGAGTAGGTTTTTGGATTCCACCAAGTCTGCCAGCAATGGA
>CAZRLV010000261.1:0-5441 GCA_964600955.1 uncultured bacterium | reverse complement strand
GAGCGTAATTTTGTTGAGAAGTTTATTGAAAACCCCAGGCATGTGGAGATTCAGGTCTTTGGAGATGGACAATCTCCCATTATGCATCTAAATGAACGGGAATGTTCGATCCAGCGTAGGCATCAAAAGATCATCGAGGAATGCCCAGCTCCTGGGATATCGCCGTCGTTGCGTGAAGAAATGGGCCAAGTCGCTGTACGTGCAGCATCTTTGGTGGACTATACCAGTGCAGGGACCGTTGAGTTTATTCTTGCCCCCGATGGACAATACTATTTTTTGGAAATGAACACCCGTATTCAGGTTGAACACCCGGTTACAGAACTTTGTCACAATGTGGATCTAGTCCGCGAACAACTGAATGTGGCCATGGGTGAGAAGCTCAGTTTTGTAGATTCTCGTCCCAAACTTCAGGGGCATGCGATTGAATGTCGTCTGTACGCCGAGGAGCCTTTGGGTGATTTTAGACCGGCATCAGGCAAGATTCGCGTTTTAAAATGGCCCGACGGCATTGAGGGGCTTAGGATTGATACCGGAGTCCATGAGGGAAGCACTGTCTCGATTCATTTTGACCCCATGATTGCCAAGTTGATCACCCACGGTAAGGATCGAAAAGAGGCCACAGTACGCATGATACGTGCCTTAAAGGAAACCGTAGTTCTTGGGGTTGAGACCAATCAATGCTTTCTTTTAACAGTTCTGGAAGACCCCGCTTTCGAACGTGCAGCGCTTCACACCGGGTTTTTGGAGGCGAATGACCTGGATCAAAAATTGCGAGACAAAATGGTAGAAGATGAATGCCTTCACCATCTACTGGCTCAGATATCTTTGGTTTCAAGATCTAATCAGGAGAGCACGGACCCTTATTATCAACCGTACAAGACCCTCAGGAAACAATAAAAGGAGCCCGCATGCAGCGTAGGACCTTTCGTCAAATCAAACCTTTGGAAGCGGAAGCTTTTGAATTGGAGATAGAGAATCTGAGAAATGGAGGAGAGCTAAGGCTGCATTTGCCAGAAGGTCCAAGTTCTTCACGAGTTTCCCTGTACTCAGGTGGAGGGCAACTAGAGCAAAGAGGCTACAAGCAGAATTTCACCTACTATCTCGAAGGCTCGCGGGTTTACCTTTCATTTTCGGGTAAATCTTATGTTTTTGAAGAAATTTTGCCTTTTGGAGATCGGGGTGATTCTCAAAAAGGGGATGGTAGGATTCTATCCAAGATGCCCGGGCGTATCATTCAGTTGGCGGTAAGTCCCGGAGACCCAATTGAAGAGGGCAAATTGGTGCTGGTCATGGAATCGATGAAAATGGAAAACAGGGTTTTGGCTCCCATCAAGGGAGAAGTGGGCGAAGTACTTGTAGCCGAGGGAGATCTGGTGGAAGCCGATCAAGTTCTTTTGAGCGTGGTAGCCCATGAAGGTTAGGATCACCGAGGTGGGTCCAAGAGATGGGCTGCAAAATTATCCATCTCCGGTTGAATTGGATCTGCGCGAAACCTTAATTCGTAATCTGCGATCTGCCGGTTTAACTCGCATTGAAATAGGGGCATTTGTCTCGCCTAAGTGGGTGCCTCAGATGCAGGGAACTTCAGATCTTTGCCAAAGGTTTCGAGGTGATTCTGAAGAGTTTATGGCTTTGGTTCCCAATGCAAAGGGACTGGAAAAGTTTTCAAAAACTGACTTGAATCAGATTGCTTTTTTTACCGCAGTGTCGGATGAATTTAATCAAAAAAATACTAATGAGACCTTTCGCGGTTCCATAGATCGTTTCAAGCCCATGATCGAAGACTCCCGTCGCAAGGGTTACCGAATTCGACTTTATTTGTCCACCGTGTTTGACTGTCCCTTTAGTGGGTCAATATCAATATCAGCCCTGCGCCTTGCTTTTTTAGCGTTAGTCAATCTCGGGGTGGATGAAATCTCACTGGGCGATACATTGGGGAAAGCTACGGTTTCAAGAGTGTCTGAGGTGACCTCGCTGGCCCTTGAATTCTTCGCGCCCTCCATGGTGAACTATCATTTCCACGACACGTATGGGATGGCCATGGCAAATGTTTCACGGGCGCTTTCAATGGGGATCACATCTTTTGATTCCAGTTTTTCGGGTTTGGGTGGTTGCCCTTACGCTCCCGGGGCCGGAGGTAATTTGGCAACCGAAGACTTAGTGTACTTTTGCGAGAATGAGGGATTGGATTGCGGGGTAGATCTCGATAGCTTGATCCAAACGGCAGTTGATTTTGACCAAAGTCAGGGAAGAAAGACCCAGTCCAGGGTAAATAAAGCCCTCTCCCTATCGGCAGTCTAGCTATGTCAAACAGCATTGCATTTTTTGATTTTGATGGCACTATTACTCGACGCGACAGTTTCGGTGCGTTTCTTGTGTATGCTGTTTCTAAGATTAAGCTTTTTCTAATTGTTTTAGTTCTAAGCCCAGTTCTAGTTCTTTTTCCTTTGAAGTTGGTCTCAGGTTCTCGAGTAAAAGCATTATTGGTTTTTTTCCTTTTCAGGAATTGGACCGTAGAGCGTATGCGTGCTCTGGGTGCCATCTTTTCGCGCGAAATTATTCCTTCTTTCATTCGGCCTCAGGCTCTGGAGAAAATTGCCTGGCATCGAGAGCAGGGACATCAACTTGTTGTTGTCAGCGCCTCATTTCCCTACTGGCTGGAGCCCTGGTGCCAGGACTCGGGAATGGAATTGATTTGTACTGAAATGGAAGAATTAAACGGTTTTTTGACGGGTCGATTAAAAACCCAAAACTGCTTCGGTCCTGAAAAAGTGCGCAGAATTCAGGCGCAATATGATTTAGGTCAGTACGATATGATCTATGCCTACGGAGACACCCGGGGGGACCATGAAATGTTATCTATGTCCCATGCAGGACAGTACAGACCCTTTCGGGGATGAGGTAAGACTGCGTGAAGATCCAAAAACCAGTACTGAGCTCGGAAAGCCCTTTGGTTTCAAGAAAGCACAGAGAGGACCGTCAGGGAAATCAAAGTTTCGTGCTCTGGTTCACTGGGTTGAGTGGATCTGGAAAGAGTACATTGGCCCGAGCGGTAGAACAGTCCTTGTTTGAGAATAATCTACGTAGTTTTATTTTGGACGGGGACAATATTCGTCAGGGACTAAACGGGGATCTGGGGTTTTCCAATGAGGATCGACTAGAAAATATACGGCGAATCAGCGAGGTTTCACGCTTGTTTATCAATGCTGGAGTTGTAGTTTTAGTGGCCTTTATTACTCCACTAAATCAGTATCGCACTTTGGCTCGTTCGATAATAGGAGATGAAGACTATGTTGAAATTTATGTAAGTTCTTCCTTGAAAGACTGTGAAGTTCGTGATCCCAAAGGCCTTTATGCGAGGGCTCGCAGGGGGGAAATTCAAAATTTCACCGGCATTGACGCGCCATTTGAGGAGCCAGTCTCACCTTCACTGACGATTGACACCCAATTACATAACCTTGAAGAGAGCGTGGAAGAGATCCTGAGTTTCTTAAAACGCAGAGGAAAATTCAAATCCTAAAAACATTTAACTGGGGTCGTGATCGATCCAGTGCTCGAAAAATGTATCTCCCACCTCTGAGTCAAACTCCATTGAAGCTTTGTCTGTATAGACCATGAGGTAAAAATCCTCCTGACCCGTGTTCTTGATTGCGTGCAGTAGCAGGGGAGGAATCAAGACTACTTTGGGCTCGCTATCACTGAGGTTTAATTCCAGAGTTTCGCTGGTTTTTCGATCTTTGAAATAGAGCCGGGCCTCACCTTTAACAAGATAGAATAGTTCAAGTTTGCGCTTGTGCCAGTGATTTCCCTTCACTTTACCGACACGACCCACAGTGAGAAAACATTGGCCAAATTCACGATGACCTTCAGGCATCATCTCTCGTTTGAAAACCTCCTCTAAATAACCCCGCTCGTCGGCATGACGCTTTAGGGAGAAGGTCAGGATCTCTATCATTTTAGTTTCTTGGAATGCTTTCGAGCCACTCGGTATTTTCGCTAAGTCCCTGGTCCAGGCCCCAGCGGGGTTCAAATCCAAGGCTTTGCTTGGCGAGGTCGTTGTTGCAAAGAAGCTTTTGAATCTCACTTTGAGGATGTGGATGGTCCTGAAACTCAACAGGAACCTGATCTCCGGCAATTTTTTTAGCAAGCGAAAGAATCGGGATGTCCTTGCCCGAGCCTGCATTCAGGATCAGCGGAGCATGCTCGGCCTCCATAAAATCGGAGAGAAATCGAGCACAGTCCTTAACATACAGAAAATCCCGGGTTTGGGTTCCGTTCCCACTAACCCTTAATGCTTCTCCTTTGAATCTTCGATGCAAAAAGATGGGAATGACCCCTCCCTCCTGATTATCATGCATTTGATGGGGACCATAGGTATTGAAGGGACGTGCAATTCTGACCTTTAGGTCGTAGGTGAAATGGTAGCCAACAGCCAAATGCTCGGCCGCAAGCTTGCTGGAAGCGTAGGGTGAAACCGGGATGGCGGGGTGCGACTCGCAGATGCCCTGGGATCTGTCCTGCACGGAGATGGACTTCAATCCGTAGACCATGCAGGTACTGGTCAAGAGAAAAGGGACCTGATGCTCTTTGCATTTTTCCAGGACATGAAAGCTACCCCTTGTATTGACATCAAGATGCAGTTTTGGGTCTAGAATGCTCTCGTGAACATTGCCACGGGCTGCCAGGTGAAAACATTGGCTCACCTCGTTCCAGGGGATTTTCTCAAGATCTTGAGGAAGGCAGACATCTCCACGTATAAAATCCGAGCGATTTAGCATTTGAAGGTTGGACTCCCGTCCGGAGCTCAAATTATCTAGTAGAATGGGAGACATCCCCCGTTCTTCCTGCTCAAAAGCCAACCAGCTTCCAATAAATCCGGCTCCCCCGGTGATGAGTATTTTAGTTTTTTTCATATTTTAAATTGATGAACATCACAGCCATTACAGATTTCAACCTGGTCCCTTCTAAACTTTTGAAACCCCTGTGAATACCAGAGTTTTTCCAGGGACCCACAGTCTTCCAACTGCACAATATCATGGTCGGGAAGAAGACAGCAGGGAGTTACTTCTCCGTCTCTATTGATATAGAGGTTTTGAAAGGTTTGGGCACAGAATTTACCATAACGATACCACAGTTCTCTCTGGCCCAGGGCGTAGCGGTCGAGTGGGGTTGTCACCCGCATCGCCCAGCGGCCCTGCTGCTTCAGATCATGAATCTTGCCGTAGAGTTTGACTTCAACCTCATGTGGTAGACGAAACCCCTGGTGGTCTCTGGCCCGGTTTGGCCCAAATAAAACCTGCATATCGATTCCCAATGCATCAAAGCTGTCGAGGAGATCAAGGATTTCATCCGAGTTGGAGCGCTGCACAATGGTATTGATTTTTACTTGCAGCTTTTGCGGGTCTCTTTTTTGAATGAGTGTGGTTAGGTTTTGATAGGCT
>CAZRLV010000260.1:0-5459 GCA_964600955.1 uncultured bacterium | reverse complement strand
AGCGGTGCAACCTCAATACCACTGTGAATAAAATCAGGTTCATACTCAAAGTGGGCGAGCCCGGCACCTTCATCCCAGCTCACTGCTCCGATAGATTTGCCCCAAAGCTTTACCTCGGCAACCGTCATTCTTCATCACCCCACGACCATGGTTCTTCCTTTTTTGATTTCGCAGATTTCGAAGAGGCTCTTTGACGCTGCTTACCTTGCAGTTTTAATTGCTGAACTGGACTCACCGCTGGCTCTGGGATAAGAGTGTCAAGGTTTTCTACCAGTTGCAGTGCTCGCAAAATACGAATGATGCTCGAAGCCTGAACCGAATCACCATGTTCAACCCTGGCCATGGTCCGGTTTGAAACACCGGCTTCCTGGGCTAGCGCAGCCTGAGTTTTATCCTGATTCAGGCGATACTGGGTGATGCGATTGCCAAGCTCTTTTAGCACTGCATCATCTGAAAGATCATTAATGAATTTCATAAGTCGCCTATTTTGTCTACTTATCGGCCTTTATACCGGTCAATATGTCTTGTTTGTCACCTTAGGCAATTCTTATGCTTTTGTCAATATGCCATATCTGTCTTATTATCTTTAATATTAATAATTAACCCGCCTCATTTGGCCTATTACACCACCTCTAATCGCATGTTTCTTCACTATCCACACAGAGCAACACATCCTCCATACACAATCCGTCTATTTTCAACACCCCATTTCCGTTGTTCCTGCGTTGTTCCATTTTTCTTGACAACCCGAAATTCGGGTGTATTATTTAATCATGGAACAACGCCGGAACAACATTAACTTTCAGCAGGAGGTGCCAGATGCCCGCAGTCTCAAAACCCTACAAGGCCAGTCTAAGCAAGACACAAGGCCGCCAAAGCTATTCAATCATCTTTCGCCACCCTGTTAGAAAGGACCCAAACACCGGCAAGCCAGGTCGCCGCGTCCGGGCTGGACTAGGCACAAAGGACGAAGCCGAAGCCAATCAGCTCGTAAACCAAATGAACGAGCTACTCTCTAATTCCGATTACTGGACAATGGGCGCTCAAGCGACTGCTAGAGGGCGATTTGACGCACGCATCGTTGATATCTTTTTCCACGATATCGTACCTCAGCCAACTGACTTCATGGGCGTCAGGGAGCAAGTCATCCACATTCCTTCGTCAGATGATTCGGATTATCGATCAGCTTTACTTCTTGGTACGACCGGCGCAGGCAAAACGACCGTACTCCGCCAAGTTATCGGCACACACCCCGTTAAAGAGCGATTCCCGTCAACTTCCACAGCAAAAACCACTGTCGCAGACACGGAGATCATCGTCGCCGAAGGAGACTATCAAGCAGTCATTACCTTCATGGAGCGTGATGAGGTTAGAGACTACCTGGAGGAATGCATCTCCAAGGCCGTGTTGATCGCATACCAAGAAAAACCCGACTCAGATGTACTCCGAAGCCTGCTGCAGCACGTCGACCAACGCATGCGTTTCAATTATGTACTCGGAAACGGCCCCATCTCTGAGGATGACCTTGATGATGAGGACGAGGACGACCTCGACGAAGAGCTGGATTCAAGCGAGCCAGAGCTTACCCCAGAGGCACCCGAAAGCCTTGACCTTGATCGAACCAATGATCTACTTATCCGCGCGGTCAATCGGGCACGCGAGATAGCAAACAATCAAGGTGCGAAATTAAAAACCGAGCTTGACGCAACCGATGAGTCAGATCCGCGAGTTGTTGATGAGCTCTTCGAGGAAGAGCTAGACCGACTACTCAGGCAAGATGAGGAATATCACGCCATCGCGGACGAGCTCATGGATGAAACCGAGCTGCGGTTCTCCGCCCTGACTTCAGGATCTCCGCGCAAGAACAAGCAGGGATGGCCTGTTTCCTGGGAGTTTTCTTCTGCGGATCGGAACACTTTCATCAAAGAGATACTTCGGTTCTCCAGCAATCATGCCCCACTATTTGGAACACTATTAACACCACTGGTTAACGGAATTCGTGTAAAGGGACCCTTTTTCCCTGCCTGGGCCGGTGACTCCAAGCAGCCAATTGTAATCGTCGATGGCGAAGGCCTTGGGCACACCCCTGACTCGTCCTCAAGCCTCTCAACCAACCTGCTTCGTCGCATCGATATGGTTGACGCGGTCATCCTTGTTGATAATGCCGCGCAGCCCATGCAGGCAGCACCCGTTGCAGCGCTGCGATCTCTGATCCGTACCGGCAACATCAAGAAGCTCCTCATGTGCTTCACTCATTTTGATGAAGTAAAGGGCGACAACCTGCCGACCGTCTCAGCGAAACGAGACCACATCCTTGCATCGGCGGAGAATGTGATGACGCGCCTTGGCGAAGATCTTGGACCAAACGCAGAACGTGCACTCAGAGCCAGGCTGGCTGAGCAATGCTTCTTCCTGGGAGGTGTCGACAAGATACTGGATGAAAAAAAGAAACGTGGTAAGCGCAGCATTGAACAGATAAAGGCGCTTCTTACAGCCGTTGACCAGATCATAAAGCACCCCGAGCCGGTCGCAGCACGCCCCGTTTACGATCGCATGAATCTGGCGCTGGCCATCCGCGAGGCTGCGGACCAGTTCCATCAAGCATGGCTCCCTCGCCTTGGGCTCAAATACAAATCCGGCACCAACAAAGAGCACTGGACGCGGGTCAAAGCGCTGAGCAGACGCCTCGCCAATGGCTGGTCAGATCAATACGACAACCTGATGCCGGTCTCCGACCTGCATAAACAGCTTGGAGAGCTGATATACGTCACGATACAAGAGCCTATTCGATGGGAAGGCGACGAACCAGACGAAGACAGTAAACAGCAGACGTATGACGATTTTTCCTCATCATTAACCGGGCGACTGCTAGAGCTTGCCACCCGAAGGGTATGGATCGAACGATCCGACGAGTGGCAAGAGGCCTTCAACCAGTCAGGCAAAGGTTCAACATTTGTTCGCGCCGAGATCATTGCCGAAGGGATCTACGACAAGGCCGCGCCCGTACCTGACCTCACGCCCTCACCAGACCGAAATAAATTCCTCCACGAGGTTCTGGCGCTTGTTGAAGCAACCTGCAACGAGCAGAACATCAAGCTGGAATAAGCCATTGAAGGCGCCACAAGGACGGTGGCGCTTCGTGCCTCATGCCTGCCATTCCACCGGTTCTGGCTACCGATGAAACCGCGCAGAAGCCCATGAAGCGCTTGAATGATTCATTCTCTTCGTCGTGCTCATGCGCCCAAAAAGGCCTGAACAGCTTTTCACCGTCCTTGGAATAATACTCCGCGAACAGATATTCCAAGCCATTCGGATAAAGTGGATCGCCCTCCATACCAAAGAACAGATCATCATCATCTGGCACCGGCATGCTGGTAAAGCCCTTGCACAGTGGGAATGGGATGATCTCCTCTCACTCATCCTAGCCCGTGGTGGTTTTGTGATGCTGTAAGACCGCTTGCGAGCGCAGGCGCAGAACACATCACGGCTGAGATCAGGGATTTTAGTATCGGTTGATAGGGCTAGCAGATCGGCCACGGTGCTGATACTAGCCTTACGCAGCCTGTCCAACTGTGAGCATTGAATATTTGGTCACAAGGCTCTAATGACCATACTGTTCCCACTGGGCTTTGCAGCCCTGACGCCATGGGCACATCAAGGAAGCTCGCATGGTGTGACACCCCGGAAAGGCGACCAAGCCCTATGGTGAGCAGAGAATCTGATCGTTACCGTATTGCCGCACCTATATCCCTGCTATTTTTATAGCCACCCTTGTGCTTATGAACATTTTGGAATATTTTACACCATAAGAGCCAAATCACAAGCGAAAAACTATGTCTGATGAGCACGATATTCTGACGGTTGAAGAAGTAGCGCGCTACCTCAAGGTAACCGAGCGACACGTATACAAACTCCTATCTGATAGGAAAATACCAGCTTTTAAGGTTGGTGGTACTTGGCGATTCAAGAAGGAACTACTGGAAAACTGGATACAAGATAGCGTCGAAGAACAGTCAAAAGAGAAAAAGAATTAATTAACATGATTGATATTTTTAAACAGAAATTTAGTAACTGGGAATCCCTAGAGGCAACCATTGAGGCTATCAGTGACAATAAAGCAAAAGGGGATGCATTTGAGTATTTCTGTTATTTCTATCTAAAGTTCTTGTCTGATTTGCATCAGATTAAGGAAATATACTGCCCCATCGTCGACAAGCGTCCATTTCCTAAACATGTTGTCGATAAATTGCGATTGGAGAAAACCGATTATGGCGTAGACGGGGTCTTCATCAATGAGGCTGGCGATTATATAGCATGGCAAGCTAAATTTCGTTCTGGACGTGCAGCGCTAACTTCCAGGGAACTTTCTACTTTTTGGGCGGAAGCTGAATATGCTGATTTTAGATTGGTTATTTCCAATACTCACGTCCTCCCTAGTGTGGCACACAAGAAATCTGGCCACTTAAGCGTATTAGTCGATCGCTTTATTTCTTTGGAGGAGGACTTTTTCTCCTCTATAAATAATTCTGCAATTTCCCAAAACATTCAAATAAACAAGAGCAAGAAAAGCCCTCGCCCATATCAAGCCGAGATACTCAACGATATTGTTACAGGATTCTCCTCAACGGATAGAGGAAAACTAATTGCAGCCTGTGGCATAGGAAAAACACTTATAGCACTTTGGACCTTAGAGCATTTGCAGGCCAAAGAAGTGATATTTTTCGCTCCTAGCTTGCAACTCGTTCGGCAGACACTTGAAGAGTGGTCCACTGAAACATCATCACCCTTTCAGTACCTCTGTGTTTGTAGCGATCAAACGGTTGATGCGGAAATTGATAGCAACAACATTGAGGTCGGTGACATTGATATTCCTGTCACCACCCTCTCAGAATCTGTGCGCGCTTTTCTCGAACAACCTTCCGACAAAAAGAGATTTATTTTCAGCACATACCAGTCTGCGGACGTCATAAGGGATGCTGTAATTAAAGAAGATACCCTGTTCTCATTCGACATGGCTTTTTTTGACGAGGCCCATAGAACAGCTGGGCTTTCGAACTCTCAATTCAATGTTGCGCTTGATGACACTGCCATAAAGACAAAAAGGAAGCTATTTCTTACCGCCACAGAACGCCTCATTAGACCGAAACTGAGTTCTAAATTGGAAGAGCAGAATATCTCTGTTTTCTCAATGAACAACAAAAGCATTTATGGTGAGGTTTTCCACCGTCTCACTTTTGGAGAGGCAATAGATAAGAACATTATTTCAGATTATCGGATCGTCTTTACTGGCATCAGCGGAAATGAATACAATGATCTGATAAAGAAGAACATCTATGTGACAGATAATGAGAGTCGTACGGAAGCCGTCCAAAATATCTACAAAGCTGCCCTGCTAAAAAAAGCAATACCCGAGTTTGGGACATGTAGGCCTATTTTCAGTTTAGAAAAAATCAGATTCC
>CAZRLV010000259.1:0-5476 GCA_964600955.1 uncultured bacterium | reverse complement strand
AAATCAGCCCTGGCGGCACAGCCGCCAGAGACAAATCAAGCATTAGATAGCTTTTCGACCGCCAATCCGAGAGTTCTTGCCGCTGTTCCTGAAGAACCATCCTTGGGAAGATAGGGTTTGAAATTATACTGAGTCGGCAAATTCTCAACCCAGGCTGTCCCAGCAATATCCAAATGACAAAAAGGAACGTCCCCAGAAAATTCATTCAGAAAAATCCCAGCCGTTGAAGTTCCTGCCAATCGGTTCCCAGAATTGGCGATATCGGCAACAGTGCTTCTGAGGATCACTTTGTACTCTTTGTCGAGGGGTAGCTCCCAGACCTTTTCATCGCACTCATCAGCTGCTTCCATAACCAGCTTTTTAAGGGCTTCATTTCGACTGAGAATCCCCGTGCGAAGATGTCCAAGGGCCCCTACAACAGCTCCGGTCAAAGTAGCCGTCGTGATAATTCTTTCACATTTTTCCTCAACGGCAAAGGCAATAGCATCGGCTAGTAATAAACGGCCTTCGGCATCTGTATTGGTAATTTCCACAGTATGCCCACCATACATATTAAGAATATCTCCCGGCTTATAGGCTTTGGCCCCCAGGAGGTTTTCTGAAGATGGGATATAGAAATTGACATTCAGACCTGGCTTGAGTTTGGCGACAATGGTAGCCGCACCCAGGACCGCCGCCCCTCCACACATATCATACTTCATCTTATGCATATTGGCTGAAGGTTTAATCGAAATACCCCCGGCATCAAATGTCAGCCCTTTCCCCACAAGTCCGATGTGAATCTCATCCGAGTCTGGCTGCCCCCGATAGGTTAGCTTGATAAGCTTACAGTTCTCATCACTACCTCTTGAAACTGCAGTGATCCCTTCAAAACCTTTGGCAATCAATTCTGGCTCATCCATCACCGAAAACCCCAGACCATGAACATCAGCCACCTTTTTTGCATTCTCAGACAGAATTGTTGGGGTCATTTTGTTGCCTGGATGATTCGCAATACTCCTGGTCAGGACATTCCCTTGCCCCAGAATCACACCACGATCAACTCCGACCTGAACCTCACCGGCCACTCCAGAGTCGGGAGCCAGAAAAACAACTGCTTTGAGATTATCTCGATCCCCCCTTTTCTTAGTCTTGTAGACCTCAAATCGATCCAAACCCATGATAAGGCCCTCACTACAGAGTAAACCCAAACCTTCATATGTTTTGGATGCAAGGGGTTCCAGAAGAATGGACACTTCCGCCTGACCCAGCTTTCTTGCCGTTCGAGCCCCCTTGGCGGCTAAGAACCGAACCGTATCCTTGGAAAAGTCTTCACGCTTTCCACAGCCAATAACGATAACCCGCTCAATAGATCCGTCGAGATCATGCAGAGTATGAAATTCTTTCAATTCACCACGAATTTCACCGCGCTCAATAAGAGCTGTGATTTTACCGCCAAAAATGGCATCCAATTCACGAGCCTGGGTGGACTCCAGCCCCTCGCCTTCAAAAACCCCCAAAATGATGCCCTCAGTTGGAAAACTGGAAAGCGACTGCGATGAAACTCTAATATCTGGCTCGTTTTTCAACATAAACTTCTCTCCTTCTGGCCTCGACCTGTAATTTAGCCCGCCTACACTACCAGAGAAACAATAAAGAGTCTAATTTAGGGAATCAGGAAGTCACGAATCAGAGGTAGTTTAATAAAAAAAAAGAGCGGTAAGGCGGAAGCAGAATGATGGTGACTACTTTTTTCTTTTCCCCATTCCGATGATTCCTGTAGTTCCGATAGTTCTCTAGTTTCTTCTTCCCTTTCGTGATTAAACTCTTACCTCTTCTCCCCTGAATTTGTTAATTCTTTATTCATCAATAATCAGCCTCTACGAATTTAAATAGACAAAAATAAACAAATTTTGCTATTTTTTGTAATCATTTTGAGTCGACTCACCCGATACCGATTTTGACATGGATCGAGAGAGCGGGGGAATCATGCAATTAATCGTTGGCAATAAATACGCCCTGTGGATCTCCATCCTTTTGTCGGTGGCAGTCCTGCAAGGAATCGCAATTTCACGGGATCAGTATATCCCCGAGGGAGAGCGTCCTTATCTAAGTGCTACCGAAGACTTCTCATTCTTACGTCAGGTTGAACCAGAGAATATGAAAGTTCACCCCGTAACCCTGGTTGCTTCGCTGGAAAACGATGTCAACCTCTATTCCAATAATGCTCTCATGCTCGATGCCATGAAACCTGAAGACGAACCCCCTCTATCCAGGAACGCGCTCATGGATTCAATGCAAGAGTTGAAAAAATCCCCCACGAACCAGCAAACTGTTCCAGACAAACCACAACCCCAGCGCTCCGCGAAAGAGGGAATCCTGTTTCATACCGTAAAAAGGGGGGAGAACCTGTCCCAGATAGCTAAAATCTATGACCTCCCCATCAATCGTCTGGTCTTGTTAAACGGAATCACTGATCCGGATCATATTTACCCGGGCTATCAACTTAGAATCAGCTTTGAGAAAATATTTTTTCATACGGTGAAAGAGGGCGAAACTCTCTGGTCTATCTCACAACTCTACGGCGTATCAGTTCCCACCCTCAAGCGGGTCAACGACCTGGAAAAAGATCGGCTGATGACGAGCCGCAAACTAAAAATTGAGCTAGAGGATCTGTCTGAAGCCGGCATCCAGCGCGTCATCCTGGCCCGCAAAATGAAGTCTCGTTTCACCTGGCCCTTGAGAGGAAGGGTCAGTGATGTCATGGGCTGGAGAATTCACCCCATAACGCAAAAACGAAACTACCACAAAGGTATTGATATTGTTGCTCCAATGGGAGCCCTGGTGCGGGCGACAGATCGGGGTAAAGTAAGCTTTTCAGGGTCGTCCAAGGGATATGGCAAGCTGGTTATACTTCAACACAGCGGCGGATTTTCGAGTCGCTACGCCCATCTCTCTGCACTCAATGTGAGTAAAGGCGACTGGATTACGCGCGGCCAACTCATCGGTGAAGTGGGCTCCACGGGTGTGTCTACGGGTCCCCACCTACATTTCGAGATTCGTAAAAAAGGTAAAGTCATTGATCCTGCCGGTCTCCTGAGCCCCTTACCGGGCCAGAGACGAATTCTGGCTAAGCTGAATCGAGAAAATGGGGAAACTAGGAAATTACAAAACTAGCCTCTTGTCTCACTGCCATTCTTCATTGAGGTTTCGGGAAATTTTTCGTATGATACGGATTCGCTTTTTTTTGCTGGAGGAAAATTGAATGAAAGCTATTAAGTTTGCAATCGTGGCATTATTTCTAGGTACAGGGTTAGTCCAGGCAGCGACCAACCTCAATATCGGAGTGGTGGATCTCCAAAAGGTGTTGTTCTATTACGATGAGTTCAAGATTTTGCGCATTGAGTACGCCAATCGCTCCAGCCGCTATGAGGCCGAATTGAATGAGATGGAGAAGGAGTTGGAAAAACTCAAGGAACGCATTCAGGATCCAGGATTGGCCGAGAAGAAAAAGCAGACTCTTGAGTCTGATTTTTCGCGTCAAATGTTTAATCTTTAGCGCAAGTATGAGCAGTACAAAAAAAAGCTGGACGACTCCAAACAGGCGGACCTGGACAAATTAAAGGCCGTGGTATTCAAAGAGATTGGAGTTCTGGCACGTAAAAAGCGCCTGGATTATGTCTTGGATCAAAAGCAACTTTATTTCGGAGATGTATTGGACTTTACAGAGGAGCTCATCAAACGGCTCAATAGCGATAAAGTGAGTTCTAAAGCTACCGGTCGTGATTATTCTAGACCCGGGCGTAACTAGGTTCAAATTCTCAAACTTTCCCCGGAAGTTCAAGAGCGATGAAACCCATTTCCACTCAGCAGCTTAAAGGGATCATCCAGGGGGAATGGTTCAATGAAAGCGATCAGATCCTTTGCGGAGTTGCTGAAATTGATACCGCCAGTGAAGGGGATCTGGTCTACGCGGTCGCAGGTTCTCTAATCCCCAAAATCCGAGAATCTCGCGCATCTTTTGCTATCGTACCCTTTGGAGAATGGAATCTGAGTCTACCTCATGTACAGGTAAAAGACCCCTACCTCGCAATCAGTCGGGTACTGGATCATATGGATCCCTACACGCCTTCATTCACAGGAGTTCACCCCAGGGCAACCATCCACCCCGATGCTCGCATGGGAAAGGATGTCATTGCCTACCCTGGAGTTTTTGTGGATAGTGGATCTGTCATCGGAGATCGTACAATCCTCTATGCAAATACGGTTATTGGGCGCGACTGCCGCGTGGGAAACGATGTGGTAATTTACCCCAATGTCACCATCCGCGAAAACTGTACCCTTGGAGATCGAGTCATCCTTCAGCCGGGAGCCGTTATCGGAAGCGATGGATATGGTTATGTTCTGTCTGAAGGAGTCCACCATAAGATTCCTCAACTGGGCAATGTAATCCTTGGAGATGATGTTGAAGTGGGTGCTGGTACTACCGTTGATCGGGGGACACTGCGGGCTACGGAAATTGCTGAGGGCACAAAACTGGATAATCTTGTACAAATCGGACATAACGCCAGACTTGGAAAGGGCTGTCTTATGGCTTCACAAAGTGGAGTCTCGGGCTCCACTCAGGTGGGAGACTACGTGACGTTCGGGGGGCAGTCCGGGTCGGTAGGTCATATCCAAATTGGGGACAACAGCACCGTTATGGCGCGCGGTGTAGCGACACAAAGCCTGGACCCAAGTTCAAAAATATCCGGCTTTCCAGGAAGAAATCATAAGCAGTATTTAAAATTGCTTGCGGGCCAAAATGCCATACCCAGGCTGCGCAAAGATGTACTTAGAATCCTTAAAGCTCTGGGTTTAAAATGACTCAAAAAACCACCGCCAAGGGGATTCATTTTTCCGATATCGGGCTCCATACGGGCAAACCCGTTAATTTGCGGGTTCTTCCCGCCCCGGTCGGACATGGGCTCGTTTTTGTCAAAAAGCATAAGAATGACTATCAATTGAAGGTTGCTGTCGAAAATATCATCGGGATCTCGCGTGGCACCAACCTCACTGACGGAATTGAGACGATTTACACTTTCGAGCATCTCATGGCCGCCATCGGTGCTTTGGAGCTCTCCAACCTGATTTTGGAGATTGACGCCGATGAACCTCCAATCCTGGATGGTAGCGGGTTCCCCTTCTACCAGGCTTTTAAAGAGGCTGGCATTGTCGAGCAGGAAGCTCCCAGACCTTGCTACAAAGTGGTACGCACCTGCTCCTTCGAGGAAGAAGGTGGAATTCTCATTGCCTACCCTTCTGAAAACTTTTCAATCTCATACACGCTTGATTATTCAAATACCCTCATCGGAGTACGACATCTCAATGTAGATTTTGACGAGATTAATCCTGAAGATAAGCTCTTGAAGGCTCGCACGTTTTGTCTGCTGGAAGAAGTGGAACATCAGCGATCGAAGGGACAGGCGCTTGGGGGCAGCTTGAAAAACGCTGTTGT
>CAZRLV010000258.1:0-5528 GCA_964600955.1 uncultured bacterium | reverse complement strand
GTCAGTACAGTACCCATCCAAACTACGCTCATTCATATGACTTAGGAAAAGGCCGTGTTTGGGAGAGAAAAATAATATGTCTTCGTCCGTTACTCCATTTTCATCCCCAGTCTTAACCCAAGGGCCATCTGCGCTCTGAGTACTTTTCACGGAATAGCTTCTGCTGGAAAAACGAATTGCCAAAACATCTTGGATCGAAGTCGTCTCATCATTTACCTTAAGGCTCATGGCGGGAAACCAGGTTAATATCTCGGTGGTGACCTCGTCTCTCGCACCCCACCAGGTATCTGCCATAACAGAGGTTGTTGCATTAGACCTGACTTCAGTAATAAGGCTCTGTTTATTGAACTGCCCAACGGTCATATTAAAATTTATATCCGCTCCTGATGAAAAATCAAAGTCATTCCAAAAAATCGGCTCTGAAAAATTATAGTCTGTGTCCGCCATTCCATCACCGTTTTCGAGTCGCCCCCTGACAGACCAAATATCTTCTTTGCTTCCATTATAGGGATATTCATAATCTCCAATAAAAAACAACGCACCGTTATTTGGAAGCCGCCACAGAGCGGTATTCATTTTGAGGCGAGGGTCTTGACCCATTGGGGCGAAAACTTCCTGCAAAAAGAGTGTTTGAACACCCTTGTTTGAAAAAAGGAATTTACTATCGGTCGCAATCCTCGCCCCTTGTCGGACATTATGTTCGGTCAGATTCAGGTCATCTATAAAATTTGGGGTAATTGTAGCTGTCGTCCGCAAAATATAGCGATCACTAGTTTCTGAAGCCGTCACATTCAACGTGATGTCATTAAGTACAGTATTACTACCAATAGTAAAGTGATTTTGAAAGTCGCCCTCCATCTCAACCAACCCAAGAATATGGTCTAGGTCAGCAAAACGACTGGTATAACCTCTCATATCGATTGTTTTACCAAAACCATGAACTCCATTAAGTTCCTGGGTATCTTCTCCTTCTAGAAGGGGGCTAACCCAAATCAAATAGTTCTCGCCTAACATAGCATCGAGCTGAGAACCAGAATTATTTGGTGACCCGGCGACTAGTTCATAGATCTCAATAATAGAGTGGTTTTGCGCACTAGTGTGGCTATCTTGCTTAAAACCAGAACTCACTTTTGAGCCGTCACCAAGGTTAACGACCTTACTACGTGCAAAGAGCTCAGTAATCAAACCAACGAAAGCTGCCACAGAGGATTGGCCTTCATGATCCCAGTTCAAAATCCTAAAGATATCAACAAAATCCAAGCCTCTAAACACAACGAACTTTCCAGGAGAAAATTCCCTCTGAAAGTCCTCTGGCACTGTAATAGCTTTCAGATTTTCAACGCTTGCTGGTTTGAAAATCTGCCCCATTTCAGTTGGAATATTCTTGCTAAAATGTAATTCTACGGGGGCACCGGAGGACATGGCTTTCACCCCGATAATCCTAAGAGATTCCTCGAGTTGCCCCTGGCTTGGTGATGGATCAATCGGCTCTGAAGCCCCTCCACTAAATATCTCTGAAAACAAGTTTTGACCTTTAAAGCTCTCCAAACCAGCAGAATCTTTGAACCAAAGCTCTGGTGAAAACTTCCCGCCCTCGTGTGCCACCATAACAAGCATTGGAGGAGTGTTTGTACCATCTGAAGGAATAGAGATCCCAGCACCTGCCTTGTGGATAGACACGATTCCAAGAGAGGGACTGTCTACCGTCAGGGTCTCATTGTTAGCGCCAAAACTGCAAGACTCACCCTTAATCATGCAACTCCCGCTCAGTCCAGTCTGCGGATTAAAGGTCAAAAACTCTAATTGAGCTATACCGTCTCTAGAATCAAGCACATGATAAACAACATCCCCATCTCCTCCTAACTCTGCAGTCGCAAATGGAGTTGCTTGAACAGAAGGATCGAAGTCGACCAAAGTCAAATCAGGTTGGCCCGGTTGGCCTACAGGGTTGAAAAGCAGGCTCTTGTTAACCCCAATTGAGGTTTTGAGCTTCGAAAGCGGTATAGATAGCTCCAACTGATCTACCACCATCCTAGAAAAACTGACCCACTGAGGCCCAAAATTAATAAACAGGGGGAGATTTGGATCACTAGATCCACCGTCAATAATCCCCAATCTAAAACTACTACTCGAAGTTGTCAGCCTATCCTGGCGGTAACTCCTTGCTGAGTTAGACTCCATTATGAGAGTAGAAGAGCCATTGGTGACAGCCCCCTCCACATGAAAGTCCACTCTAGCACCCCAGTTCTCAAACCTGTGGTCTAAGGTCTCAAACCTAAACCACTGTTTCCCCTGACAATTGGGGTCATTTTGAATGTTACTCGTCTCCCCCGAACATCCTTCATAAAAGGTTGAGATCATTCCTGGGCTAATGCTGTCCGCAGCGGACTGCCAGCTTACAATCAAGTTGTTGTCTGGGTTATCCATATTGGGCACATAACTTTGCAGGCCTTGAATATCATCAAAATCCGCTAGTGGATGCCTACGTCCGCTTCCGCTAAAATCACCCCTGTGTGAAATTGGCATAAGTCCATCTACGGGGCGTGTAGCCCCATAATATTTATAATGAAAGTCCATCACAGGCTGGGCACGCTCTACACAGTCGTAGACTGAAGTCGTTATGCCTGAATTGGAGCCAGAGTCTCCGTGTAGGTCGACCCGGATTCCAAACAGGAAAATAAAGTCATTTCCGTCAATGAGGTTTTCTCTACCGTAAAAAGAAGGCTCAACGGGAGGCATCTCTAATTCGCAAAATCCGTTTCGAAAGAAAACATCATAAGGAATATCCAAATCAATGCCAGTCTGAGAACCTGTTTTCGCTAGCAGTGATGGGTGCAAAGCAAAGCTAAACCCCTTATGAGCATCAACAGGAAAAGGAGCCGGCTCATACCCACCCGGAACCGTAATATTTAGCTCAACAATCCCATGGTAAGAGCTATTATCCGCCACACGGGCAGGATCTGAAACGAGACGAAACATATCTACCGAAAAATCGGCCCTGTCCGTACCTTCCTCACAAACAATCGCCGGACGGTTTTCATCCCAGCCTGAATTAAAGTCATAGGGATCCACCTCCATATCCACACATTGCCCCGCATATAAGTTCATATAATTACTGCGGCTGGGAATATCTTTAGCGGTATCTTCATCCTGGATAAACTCGGGATCCCCCTCATTTACAGGACGATTGAAAAAGCTAACTCCATCAGGAGCCACGTCTGTTGAAAGCGCGAAGTCCATTTCCACAACGCCTTCAAAAGGATCCATGTCTTTAATCAGCATCAAAACATAGATATCACTGCCCGGGGCTCCACCAATAATCTTCTGACGATCTTCCCTAGGTATTAAAATAAGATATAGATCCCCAGGGCTTGCTGGAAAGTTCTCATTAACCATGGTTAATGCAGTTGTGTTTTGCTGATGGGCAAGCCCATTGGTTGTGATACGGGCTGTTGGAAGGGAGAGGGCATCTCCGAAACTAAACTCACTCTCCACGCGACGCATCAAACGACCCGAGTTCCCTCCGCTTTCCATGGAACCTCGAATTACCAGATTTAACTCAGGTAAAGTGGAAGTCCCCTCAGATTCAAGCCGTAAATCCCAGTCCGTATCTCCTTGACCTAGTTTTTTACTCTTAAGAAAAGAGTTCAACTCACCCGATCTTAGCCTGGGAGATTCCCCCCCCACTTCTTGTGCGAAATCAATGAACCAGTAAAGGAAGCTCAGGTCCTTGGAAAGGTCAATATTTCGCACCCTTTCATTCGAAGAGTCTGCCAGGCGAGCAACGATATTATAAGTCTCACCTTCAAGTCTAATTCCATCAAGGTTTGTGCTTGTAGCTTTAGAGAAGGCAAGAAAATAGACATTTTCACTCCCAGGAGTAACCTCGATGGGAACCGTTGTCTCAAGGGCTTGATTCAAGCTAAAACTAAGCACCCTTTCAGAACCATCGTTCATTTTCTGAAAAAAGCCCATCTTATAGGGGGAGCGCCCTTCACTTAATGCAAGCTCATTTTCACCTGCTGGAACAATGAAGGACATCTCAACCTCAACCCCGTTAAACTGGACACCAGAAAGTCCGGCAAGGTTCCCCAATTGCTTGTCCCCAATTTTGTATCCCGCTATCTCAAGCCCTTTAAAACCTTGACTTTGATTACTGAGGTAACTGGTCGTATGGGAAACAAGTCCAACGTGATTTGCAAAAAACATATGATGCTTCTCAGCATTCTCCCCCTCCCGCTTGATCCATTCAATGCCTACGGTATCTGTAAAATTAAGTCCACCAGCATAATAGACATCCATAAACTCAGAAACTCGAACAAAACCTTCTTCAACTGATCCAATAGCTGAACCCAAGGTTGAGCCTTGCCTCCAAAGAGTAACGCAGGGGCTCGGTGCGCCGCTCTCACCACAATACTCAAAGGTCTTGTTCTCCAACCTAAAATGGCGATTCATCGAACCATCGAAACTGCCTAGCTTGAAAACACCCGTCGAAACTCTTGTCAGATTGGCTGTAACGGTGGGCGATAGATAAATGGACCCGTCTGAAAACTGGCTAAAGACATATGCATTGTCTAAGTTAATGGTGGGAAGTAGGTTTGACCTTGTTTCAGGGACTTCTGAATAGAGATCGAGATTTCCAATATTTAAGAACGTAAAATGAAGAAGTTCCCCGTCTATATTGTGAACTCCAGTCGGCCTCTGTTGAGTAAAATCAGCTTCAATAGTCAGGTTAAACCTGGCCCCCGTAGCGATAATAGCTGAATTTACCGCTGTAGACCGATTGAAAAAAGCCCTGAGCTTATTCTTCACGATCCCGTCATACAGCAATTCAACCGCACGCTGTTCCGTAAAACTGCCGATCCCTGCCGATGCAGTCACCATATCCTGGTTTGAAGCCGATTCATCAACGTGATTAATCGAACGCTCCAAACGAACAAGATACGGAAAATCTTGCGAGTCTGGGCGAAGGTATTCATTAAACCAGATATCAATATAGGCCCTGCCATCTGGGGTCTTTCCAGTTTTAGCCCCAACCGCCTGAAAATTATTTCCCTGGGGGTCCTGATTGCCGCCCGTTGGCTCCGCACTAAACTCAAACGGTATATTTACAGCCGTGGTAAGTTCTGTTTTTGCGCCAGGAACCCGCCAAATCAATTCCGTGATGGTAACCCGATCACCGTTATGGCGTTCTGGATCGTCATTGAAATAAAAGCGAATATTTCCATCCTTAAAGCCCCCAAAGTCAATCTCGCCAAGATGCACACCTTCAGAAGCCTCTGCCTTATCAACAAGGATATGACCCTGGCCATCGTAACGGTCAATCTCAATATTTTGCACACCCTCATCAAAGTCGAAAACAGCAAAAACACTGGCACCACGCAATCTCTCCACCTGATCTGGACTCTGCGCGAAGATACGGTAGTTACCGGTGAAAAAATCTCCCTCAATATTGAGAAGGGCATTTGCGGAATCCGTAACTTCCTGAAAGGGACGGCCGGTCAAATTAAAGTCAAGAGCGACATCAT
>CAZRLV010000257.1:0-5544 GCA_964600955.1 uncultured bacterium | reverse complement strand
ATGTGGTAAATCAACCCTGGCAAAGCAGTTTTTATCTAAATTGGATCGAAACTCCATGCTCCTGGACCTGGAGGCTTTTTTTGAACTCAATCAAGAAAAACTAATCTGCTTTGATGAAATCCAAAAAAGGCCCGAAACCTTCCAGGTGATGCGTCCCTTTATTGACGAACAAGATTCCAATGGCCAGTTTCTGATTCTTGGTTCTGCCTCTGTGGATTTACTTCGACAGAGCTCCGAATCATTGGCAGGTCGGATTTCTTTCCTTGAGCTCACTCCTTTTTTATTGGCGGAACTCAAGCCAAATCAGTGGAGAGATCATTGGCTCAAAGGTGGTTACCCCAGAAGCTTTCTCGCCGAGGATTTTCAATCCAGTTTTCAATGGAGAAGTGATTATATTCTCTCCTATCTGCAACGGGACATTCCAGAACTAGGCTTTCGAATTCCCTCAGAAACCCTGCATCGTTTTTGGAGGATGTGCTCCCATCTTCAGGGTCAGATCCTGAATTATTCCAAACTTGCAGCTTCAATGGGTGTTTCGTCAGCCACCACCAAATCATGGTTTGATATTCTTGATAACACATTTGTGTTACGAAGACTTCAACCCTACGCATCGAATTCGAAAAAAAGGTTGATCAAATCACCCAAGCTTTATATTCGGGACTCGGGACTCCTCCATACGTTGCTTGATATCAAAACCCATAATGATCTATTGGGACATCCAGTCTATGGAAGTTCCTTTGAAGGCTATGTGATCGAAAATATTTTGGCTATGTTCCCAGATTACCGGGGATACTTTTATAGAACTTCACATGGAGCGGAAATCGACCTCTTACTCATTCGGGGACAGGAAAAAATCGCGGTTGAAGTTAAGTCCTCCACAGCACCCAAACCTTCAAAAGGCTTTTTTTCCGCATTAAATGATCTCCAGCCCACACGTGCCTATATCGTGGGACAAGTTTCACAAAGCTATCCGTATAGGGATAATGTAGAAATCCTTAACCTATTGGAATTAATAGACAGATTGTCCTGATTCAGGGGGCCTGGAATGCGCCGGAGTCGGGAGTTTCGACCTAAGAAATCTTCCACTGACCCGTTTTTTTGACCCTACCCTTTCCAGGCGGTTGTCTTGCTTGAGTTTCTCGATATTGCGCTTGATGGAGGCTTGGCTCACCGAATAAATCAAAGAAAATAGGCTTATCTTGGAATCCAAAGGTTGACAACTTGCGCAAGGCGATACAAAAATACCCTTAAATGCCCACGTTTGGTAAAACTTCTAGAGGCAGAAGGGATGGATTAAGTGAGACCTTTGATAAAAAAAGTACTGGATGGTTTGAGCCAGTGTGAACAACAGATTCTCTTGGTCAGCGCACTGTTTAACGGAGTTCTGCGCTCCAGACTTTGCGACACCCTGAACATTCTTGGGGTCAAAGATTCAAAATCAAGATATTTGACAACTACTAGCCTCCATTCTTTGCTCAAAGGACTCAAAGATCAAAGGTTAGTCTCAGAAAGTGGGGGCCATTGGCTCTGTAACCACGAAATTGGTCGCTCCATAATACGAGAGGTTCAAAAAACTCACCCCCAAGGCTTTCACGATATTGTAGCGGCTATTCGAAATATTGACCCCTACCCTCCGAAATACGATTATTATCGAGGCGTCTGTCTCGACACCCTGTTGCGAGAAGTAAAACTGACTCTCTACGAAAATAACTATCCTGGCTTCCAGGATGTATTTGAGAAAATTCAACCGCAGTTTCCCTTACATGTGGCGCAGGTTTTTAAAAATAATTTTGATTTTCCCTGCGAGATTGAAGTTCTACGAAAGCTAGAAACTCCTAATCTTTTTACAGTCCTAGACGCTCTTGTAGCCAATCGTATCTATGGGCTTGAAACCCTCTTAGACATTCTGCCCACTCTAGATGAACTAGCCAGAGAAAACCCCGAACTACCCATTGGACTCCTCCTGGCAAGAATCGCCCTCTTTCACTCAAAACTAGATGAGGCTGCGAAAATTCTGGCCCCCTTCCCCGACACCTCTCATTCCATCCCTCTTAAAGGCTTACTCTATCTCTTGGAGGGCAAGAAAGACCTAGCGAACAAAAAATTCAAGAAGTTCGCTACATTTGCAGGAAAACTGGAAAATCGCCCCTTTTTTGTGGCCAAACCCGAGCTACTTGGCTGGTTTTTTTGTCTTTTTGATACAGAGAAGAATGCGGCTCCACTCAAAAAATGGGCCAACATCCTAGGGTCTTACCACGGATATTTCGAGGGCATGCCAGATACTCTACGAAGCCTGATGATCCAGGAATTTAATCTTGATAAGTTTTGCCTCGATAACACCCTATTTGCCTGGTTTGAAACATTGATCTTTTATTGGTCTGGTCACCTCACAGAAAAGCAGGTCCCAAGATTGGAACAACTTAAAAACAAAGCCTTGGAAAATGAATGGATGCTCATCGCAAACGATGTCAGCTCTGTCATCGCCAAGCTAAAAGCGACCCCTCACTCTTCTTCAAGCCCAGGTTTTTCCCTTCACAAAACAAGCAATTTTTGGAGCAAAACCCTGGAATCTATTCAGGGGATTTATGGCTGTGATGAGAAAAAGGAACGCATCATCTGGAAGCTTTTAGTTTCAGACAATATTGAACGTGCATACCTACATATCACACCCTATCTACAAAAAAGAAATAAGAAAAAGTGGACAAGTGGGCGACGAGTCGTTCTCTCGCGGATGATGGGTGAAGGTCTTAGTGCCATGAACGAAGAAGATCGTTTAGTTGCCAGAGCAATTCAAAAAGAAACTTATGGGTGGCGCCATCACAAGGAGTACGTCTCACTAGATATAGGACAAGCCTTAACTTACTTGGTGTCTCACCCGCTGGTATTTTCTGAAACTTGCGACAAGAGAATAACCCTCAAGGAAGTAAAACCACAACTCATGCTCAAAAAAACTGAGGCAGGCTATCAGCTTGAGGGGTTTGACTATGATGATAGTAACTATGAAGTGGAGTCTTGGGATGGAGACACCCTGTGTTTCTCGCGCTCTGACACACGGCACCAAGAACTTCTCAAGGCACTTGACCGTCTACCTGGACTGCCCCAAGATGCCCTGAGTGAGCTATTATCCACGCTTGATTTTCTTGATCCACATATTGAAGTCCTATCCCAATGTGAAGAGATAAGTTTTAAGGGGAAAAACATTGAGTCCGACTCTCATCCTACGTTGCATATTTCACAGTCCTCCAAAGGAATTCGAGTAGATTTTCGAGTCCAACCTTTTGGACAGGAGGGGCCGATATATTTTCCAGGTCAAGGTTCTAGCTTAGTGTGGTTTACATCACCAACCGGTAGACTTCAGGCCCAGCGGGACTTTAAGGCTGAAATTCAAGAACTTCAGACCCTATTAGCGTCCCTTAAGGATTCCCCATACGAAGTGTTGGAGGATTTCACGCATCTCTTTGAGACACACGCCGAGTTTCTACCCTTTTTGGAAGGGGTAACCGCGAGAAAAGATCAAACCAAGATACTCTGGCCCAAGGGAAAACCCATCAAGGTGAACTCAATTCAGGGCAAAAACGGCTTTTCCATGCAGGTTTCCGGCAACTCTCAAGGGTGGCTTGAGGTTGAAGGAAGTATCCACCTTGATCGACACCGAATCGTTTCGATCAAAAAATTGCTTGATGACGGGGCCTTATTAAGAGGCAAATTCTTTCAGCTCTCAGAGAATGAATACATCTCGCTGGCAGACGATATTAAGTCCAAGATCTCACGACTCAAGCAGATTTCACAAGAAACTACCGAGGGGTGCAAAATTCACCCCGTTTTCACAGAAGAGGTCCAGGAAATTGGCCACGGCTTAAAAAAATTCAAGCCTGACCGCGTCTTCAAAAACAACCTTGCTCGCCTTACGCCTCCTGATGAAAGCGAGTTTTCCGTCCCTTTTTCACTCCAAGCCAATTTACGTAATTATCAGTTAGAGGGCTATATCTGGCTTAAAAAAATTCTACACTGGGGGTTTGGGGCCTGCCTTGCAGATGATATGGGTTTAGGAAAAACTATCCAGGCTCTGGCATTGCTCTTAGACCAAGCATCCAAAGGGCCTAGCCTCGTAGTGGCTCCTCTCTCAGTTTGTCACAACTGGATGGATGAAACTCAGCGATTTGCCCCTGGACTAAACCCCATCCTTTTTCATGGAACCCAGCGTGGAAACTTACTGGAGCAACTCGGAAAAAATGACTTGCTGGTCACGAGTTACGGGGTTATGGCAACCGAAATCCTGCGCCTGAAAAAAATTGACTTTAATCTTGTGATTCTGGACGAAGCTCAGGCCATAAAAAACTCACAAACGCGAAGGCATAAGGCGGTTCAGACCCTAAAAGGTCGTTTCTACCTCGCCCTAAGCGGCACCCCCATAGAAAACAATGTGATGGAGCTACACTCTCTGATGAATTTTATCAATCCGGGACTGCTTGGAAGTGCTCATTATTTTACGAAGAACTTTGCAGCAGCGATTGAGCAAGACCAGCGAAGCGCTCGTGCAAACAAACTAAAGAAAATGATCTCTCCCTTCATACTAAGGAGACAAAAATCCGAGGTCTTGCAAGAACTTCCTCCAAAAACAGAAATTACCCACTGGATCGACCTTGAAGAGGAGGAACGGGCATATTACGAAGCTGTTCGAGAAAAAAGCCTGGAGAGTCTCTCTGAACTAGACTTAAAAAAAGGTGGGAGAATAGAAGTTCTAGCTGAAATCATGCGTTTGAGAAGACTGTGTTGCCACCCGCAACTGGTCTTGAGTCATAGTAAAATCTACGGCTCCAAAATCAAAGAGCTTGAGAACCTGCTCGATGAATTAAGCTCCAGTCACCACCGAGTTCTGATTTACTCCCAGTTCGTAGATTTTCTACGTTTGATAAAGGAAACACTTGAGCGCAAAAACATCTCTTATCAGTACCTCGATGGTTCCACGCCTCTAAGTGAACGCCGCAAACGAGTTGACGCATTTCAGTCGGGAGAGGGAATGGTTTTCTTAATTAGCCTTAAAGCAGGGGGCACTGGGCTAAACCTCACGGCAGCTGATTATGTCATTCATCTAGACCCTTGGTGGAACCCTGCTGTAGAAGACCAAGCCAGCGACAGGGCTCATCGAATCGGTCAACAACGTCCCGTGACCGTATATCGCCTGGTCACAAAGGATACCATCGAAGAAAAAATACTCCGGCTCCATGCAAACAAACGCGAACTCATCGATAACTTGCTAGCCGGTACAAACAATCCCGCCAAAATCAGCTCACAAGATCTCTATCAGTTACTGAAAGAAACAACCTCGACCTCTGAGACTTAGGAATAACTATACATTCGGTAATTTTTTACGCCTCAGTCCGTGGGCATGGTGCTGGTCGAACTCAGATAAAAAGCCTGACAAGCCTGTTATTTTCACCCCTTTTGACACCCAAGAATCTTCCGTTTGTGCGATGATCCAAGTTTTGTCCGGCTGACATTCATTGAGCGCACTTAGCATTCCCTTGCTGGGACTAGGGGAGG
>CAZRLV010000256.1:0-5572 GCA_964600955.1 uncultured bacterium | reverse complement strand
ACGCCCTTCCGTAAGCTCTGCACCAAGTCCACGAAGCAGTGTCTCAATGTCCGTCCATAAAATATTACTTAGAATAGGGTCGCTGAAAACAGCTGCCATTACCTTCCTTGACTTCCTATTCACATGGTCAATGATATCTGTTTTTGATACCATTATCAACCGAGGCCCATTTACACCAGGCATATATAAAGCTAAGCTTTATATATGGCTTATGTTTCCAGAAGTTTACAGTCCTCGGTGATGTGGTTATTGAGTCGGTTTCCGGTGGTGGCTCTGCTTGGAGCGAGGCAGACGGGAAAATCCACGCTGGTAAAACAAGTTTTACCCCAGGGCTCACATTTTGATCTGGAAAAACAGGGTGACCTGGAGCGAATCAACGCCGATGCAGAGTTTGTCCTGAAAACTGCAACGGAGCCCATAGCTATTGATGAGGCTCAAATTGCCCCGTCTCTATTCCCGGCCCTGCGGGTTATCGTTGATGAAAAAAGAGAGAAAAACGGGCGGTTTCTGCTAACCGGATCTAGCTCCCCAGATCTCTTGAACAACATCAGTGAATCCCTTGCGGGTCGCATTGCAATTATTGAAGTATCCAGCTTTGATTGGGATGAGGCATTTGAAAGAGAACCTTCCAAGTTCATTGATGTGCTTGAAAACAAAGCATCCCCCACCTCTCTTAATCGCCGTTTTTCTATCGAAGAGTTGTATGAACTCTGCCTGCATGGAGGCTACCCTGATCCTTGGCTGCAACGAATAGACAGTCGGTTTTTTAGCCTGTGGATGGAAAACTATTTCACGACTTATATTCAAAGAGATATCCGCACATTATTTCCCAATCTTAAGCTGGAGGCCTACCGAAGATTTGTGCGCATGTTAGGTTTTTCCTCTGGTAATATCATTAATGCCGCTTCCTTTTCACGCTCATTGGATGTCAGCCAACCCACCATCAAGACCTATATGGATATCATCCAAGGGACCTGGGTCTGGCAGCGCCTTTCCCCTTTTGAGGAAAACGTAACGAAAAGAATTGTCAAAACCCCTAAAGGTTATATTAAGGATACGGGACTTTTGAACTGGCTTCTCAAGCTCGCCACAGTAGACGACTTAATCTGTCATCCTCAATTTGGAAGGATCTGGGAAGGCTTTGTGATCGAGCATATTTTACGTAGCCTGCGAAATAATCTGATACCCTTTGATGCCTTTTACTATCGGACGAAAAATGGAGCGGAAATCGACCTGGTTTTGGAACTTAGAACAGGGCTGATCCCCATCGAAATCAAATCAGGCGGACATACCCCTATGAAACAGCTCAAAGCGATTACAGAATTTGCCATCGAACAGGATTGCAATTTTGGGATTCTCATCAATAACGCCGAGAAAATCTGCTGGTTAAACAAAAAAATCGTCCAGATCCCTGCTAGTTACCTCTAAGGTTTGAAGTTATCAACACCTGAAACTGGATATGGTTCAAATCCTTTTTAGCTTTTGTTTTCTGGTGGGCCCTTCTTTTGCCGTCCAGATTCGGAGTGATTATTTTGATTCTCCCCAAAAAGAGGCCAGCCCCTACTCAAAGGCTCTCGCTAGATTCCGGGTTCTTGACAAAGCCTCAAACTCGCAGAAAACCTCAAACAATCTGACCCAACCAAGCTCACTGAGAGAAAGGATTCTTGGAGCCCTTGGGCCTGAAGTGAACGTGGATGATGAAAGTATTCAGGCTACGGTTTATTCCCAGGAGACCCGAGATGGAATTCTCCGCCAATATTTTTATATTCGTGATTCAGTTCTAGGGGATCTTCAAGTTCTGGTTCTAAGGCCTTCTGCTCCAAATAGCTCAAGTCCTGTGGTTTTGGGTCTGCATGGCCATGGGGGAAGTGGCCTGGGTTTTTCACGACGTTTTCTGGTGAAACCGCTTTTAAATAGAGGCTTCGTTGTGGTTTTACCCTCTTTTCGTGCCATGGAAGGACGGCGGGCCAGGTTCAATCCAGGCAAAATCTCAGAGAGCGGAAAATTGATGTTTAACTCGGCTGACCGAGGAGTGCGCAACCACGAAAAACATATCGCACGAGAACTCCTGAACCTGGGCCATCCACTGATGGGGTTTCGGGTTCGAGAGGCCAGACTGGCTCTTAAGTTTGGCCGGGAGCTTCCTTTGGTGGACCCTGAAAACATTTTTATTCTGGCACATTCAGGAGGGTCGGCTGTCGCTGAGCTTTTACTACGATTTGAACCGAGAATTCGGGGCGTGGTTTTGGATTATTTCAGCCCGTATAAGAGATCCTGGGATCATTTTTGCTGTGAAGGCATCCCAAAGCTAGCGGCGCTTGCGGAGCGCATCCATAAAGGTAGTGACCTGAACACACCCGTGCTGAAGGTGGAATATAATTTCCCGGACCCGCATAGGGTTTTGAATTTTTTCAAAAAGCATACCCACCTATCATTGCAACAGTCAGTGGTATCCAGCGAGTCCATTGGCTTTGAAAACCTTGAACTCCAAGAACAAAAAATCAAAACCCTTTTCAAAAATATTTGTAATATCCAAAATTTAAAAAACCCTTTTCAAAAATATTTCTTCAGACGGGCCGCTTCAAGGACAGGACTTGAATGAGATCGTAAGTCAAATCCTGGCTCTGCTTGCAAGCCCTTCCTCCATGGAAAGGCACCAGAACCTGAGAGCAAAACTGATTTTTACCTTGCTATCGAGAAGCCACAAGGAGCAGGCCAAAAAGGTAATGTCAACCCTTCATATAAAAAATCAAAAGCAGCTAAACCCAAGGACATCGGAGTCCCTTCTTGAGAGCTTGTCTCTATTGACGGCCTATGGGTTAAAGAGTGAAGCTAGGATGCTTTACCAGGCTTTCCCACCTGATTTGCAAATCAGGGCAGGGCAAGGCTTAGGTGATTTTGCAAAATCCGAACCCGGTGCGTCTCTATCTAGACAGTGGAAACAAGCAAAGAGACTAAAGCCCACTGAAGCCAGATTTTTGTTTGAGAGCCCCTTGAGAAAGGAGGTGGTTTTTGAGCACGACCTTCTCATCACAGCCCTAAAAAACCCCTATGAAAGAATTGAGTTTCTGCTTGAGATCGCCCTCGAACATCTCCCCAAGGGCCCGCTAAGAGAGCGCTACCTTAATCATCTCCCGCAAACTCTTGAGATGCTTGAGAGTCCAGCGCATGCTTTAGAGTATTTGCAAATGCTCATCAATCTTCTCTTGCCTGAAAATTCTGATCCCTGGTTTGATCTCACTCTTAAAAAACTGCGTGAGATGGAGGAGTCAGATTTTCGGGCCTCCAAAGCCAGGCCCCTGCTAAATCTGGCCATAGAGTATTCTCGGTTTTCAAAGGCTAAAAAGCTTCTCAACTTCCTGGAAACCCCTGAGGACCAAGCAAAGGAGTCTCAGCGCATTAACGAAGAAAAAGCCAAGGCATTGTTAAAGCAAGGTCAAAAAGCAAGAATTGAACGTGAGCTGAAATCTATTCTCAAAGGACTATCCACCAAGGCCAATCAACCTGAGAGCCTTCAGATATTTCTTGATCTTGAAGAAAAAGCGGCAAAGACAGGTTCAAACCGCCTTAGAAAAGCAATTCTTAGTCAGCTCTTTCTAGCATGGCAAGACTTCAAGCCCAAGGCCTCACTTCCTGAGTCCTTCACGCTTGATTTTATTGAGAGGCTCCTTGATATAAAACTGTTTCGCTACGCAAAAGAATGTTCAAAAAACTTGAGCAAGCCAGCTCGCATAGAGGCAAGAATCCTAGCATTGGCGCAAAGGCCAAGGTCGCAAAGGCCAAGTTTCATTCACGAATTATTAAGGACCTTTCAAGACCTAAAACCCTCAGAGGAAAAAGCCAGATTCCTGACAAGAACCTGGCAGTTAACCCCCTCAAAAACCTTTTTATGGATGAGAAAACAGTTTCTAAAGCAAGCAAAAGCCTGTATCGAGGCAATGAGCCCCCAAGACCTTAAAGAAACCGGAGTAAATCTAATTAAAACCGCCTCTGAAAAAGGAGCTTATTTTGAGGTTAATGAAATGATAGGAATCAAAGGGAAGGAACTAGAGAACTATCGGAACTACAGAATAAGAAGAAAAGAACGTGATAATTCCTTTAGCTTCCGGTAGTTCCTATCCCCTATTACTTTTCTCTTCTCTCTCCTTCTCTCTCCTTCATTCAACCCTACACACTGCCCAATCTTCCTCTGCTATATCCTCGCGATTGAAGGGAGTTCCGAAAACTTGCTCCCACTGAGCCAGAATACTGATCTTTTCGCGAGCCAGTCCCGTTTCACGGAGAAATTTCTCGCATAGCTCTAGTGGAAAAGGGGGGTTAAGACCTGAGTAATCCGATATTTTTCGCTCCATGCTCACGCGCCCTTTGAACTTTTGTTGGTATTCGCTGACATAATCATGTGTGGAGCGATCCTTTAGCACACGAATGACTTGAAACAAGTCATTGATTTCTACGGAATTCAGAGCCTGATCACTTTGATATTGAACAGAGGTGCTCATAGTGTCTTGACGATTCAGTGTGTAAGTGACTGGAAAGATAGATAGAAAAGCATAGGTGTAGAGCTTGCCCAACCCAAGATAGCGATCATAGGCCTCTTTCTCTCCTGTTGCCACATAAACCTGCCAGGCCGCCTTCATGACGAAGGGAAAGAGTTCTCCCCCCTCCCGGCCAGCCTTTCGAAGCCGTGATAGCCAATGATCAAGACGAGTTCGCAATTGATTCAGAGCCTTTTCATCCACGGCAAGTTCCAGAGTTGATTGAGGGTCCAAACTGAATTTAGATCTGCGAGCCAGCCAATTGAAAACAGCCTGAGCCTGGAGGCGGTAACCGAGATCATTAGCATGTATCAGATCAAAGCTGAGAAATCTGCGCGAAACATATCCCCCCGGGTCAAAAAAACCGGCTTTTTTTAAAATTTCCGCCAACGGGATGAAGTTTTTCGCCCCCTGAAAATATGAATTCATGAAGGTTTTCTCACCTAGAAAATAATCTACAAAATTTAGATCCAGCTCTTTTTGCCCTGCTAGCGAGGTGAGTTCATCATAATAAGCTGAAGTCGCAGTTTCAGATTTGGCGTCCCGGTTCCAGCCATACCAAAGAATCATTGAGAGCTTGAGAAGTCGCAATTCAAAATACTGACCAAAAATACGAATTTTATAGCTTTCATGACGTTTCCAGGAGTCATTGATTCCGGTCCTCATAATCACCTTGGCCTGGTCTGGGAGCAGTCTTAAGATTTCAAGATGTTCTTTGCCTGTGGTACCCGGGTAACCCAGGTTCTGAACCCTTAACGCACTGCCCGCACGCTCTAAAATCTTCTGAAATTGAGCCGGGAGTGAAAATAGTTTTTCATCTGAGGCACCCCCTCCAAAAACCGTGGAGTCTCCCACAAAGAAAATCGTTTGCTCAGGGTCAGCGTCTATAATCCTTTTAACCGCAACCTCAAAAAACTCGGGGTAAGAACCATAGGGGTTCATCTTCTTTGCAAGAACCTGAAGAACGCCCTCACAAAGAATCAGACCTGCAAGAATGATTATTAAGATTTTTTTGGTACCGTTCACGTTTACCTCCA
>CAZRLV010000255.1:4788-5661 GCA_964600955.1 uncultured bacterium | reverse complement strand
GTTGCCAAATTTCTGGAAAATGGCATTTTTCTTGAGGGTATCGGTTTTTCAGTATTCATGCCCAGTGATTCCAACTGGATGTGAAAAGGCTCGACCTGAGTGGCATTTCTCACCCTGGAACGGAGGCTTCTGTTAGGGCGGACAGTTTCATGACTAAAGCCGGTCGGAGAATACTCTGTGACCGTAAGATCACGCGGTTTTGAGACATCTAGAGATACCGATAGATGGGCCGAAGAAACAGGGTCCACACCCAAAAGTGGTAAAGATAAAAGACCTGGGAGAACTACAGAACTTAGAAATGCTGTTTTTATGTACCCCCGCTGACTCAGCATCACTCTCTACTGCCCTTCATAACCAGAACTAAGAAATTGCATGGCATCCTTGAGCCGTGCATACTATGACAAGGTAATACAAATGTAAAGAATAAATTTATGATTCTGTTGGGACTTCTGGATTTTTTGGAGTCCAGCGCTTCTGATCTCGACTGTGATATTTTTCTATCACACCGCTTAGAGCCTGCGAAAGGTCGATATCAAGCTGATTTGCAAGGGCGATAACGGTAAAAAGAATATCTCCAAGCTCTTCCTGACATCCATCGAATTGGCAATCCTCAGGCTTCTTTTTTTTCATCCCGTAACGATGATTTAATTCTCTGGAGAGTTCGCCAACTTCCTCCATCAAGCGGGCAAGATTATGCAATGGAGGGAAATACCCCTCTTCAAATCCTGAAATATACTGGTCAACCTGATCCTGGGCTTCTTTAAGTTTCATGGAGAGGACGTTACTGCGTCCTTTTGATCACATGATAACCAAAAACCGTTTCAACAGGTGCCTGACTGACTTCACCGATGGACAGGGCTATAGGCCTCTTCA
>CAZRLV010000255.1:0-4778 GCA_964600955.1 uncultured bacterium | reverse complement strand
GACCATATCTCCACTACTGAAGGTGCCCAGATCTCCCCCTTTTGCCTTATTGGATAAATCCGTGGAATGCTGTTTTGCCAGTTCTCCAAAATCTTGTCCAGCTTTCAATTTCTTTATCAAATCCTCTGCTAACTCCAAGGCTTTTTCCTTGGGCAGATCGGACTTGGAATTTGAAGCTCCCTTAAAGGAAATCAAAATATGCTTGGCTCCAAGAGGCTTTATCTGAATCAGGTCTTCTTTTGCTTTGATGAATTTTTTCCCTGACCAGTCGGAAATTCCCACAGCGTAATTGGCAAAGCGGGCATTCCAAGTTTCCATCTTCTTCAAGGCATCTTTAGATGCATTCAAGCCCTTCCATTTCAGCGTGATGAATCGGTTGGTGCTACTCGTTGTTTTCACACCAATACCAATGGAAAGCCTAATCCCTTCAAAGGTTGTGACTTCGAAGCTATCTACATGGGTTAACGATGTTTGAGCCGCTTGTGAAGACCGTGGTTCGAGACTGGAAAAGCTAAAATCCTCAAGAAGCCCCTGCAATGTATCAACTTCTGAAACCTTCATCTCTTCACCAGAGCCCAGTTGATCCAGCTTTAAAGGGGCCTCTTTTTTCAATCTGGTTAAACTAACCTCCTGGGGTGTGCCCGTTCGAATTCTAATCTGCTGTACCTCGTCTTTCTTTAAACCCGGTATTTTCTTCTGAATCCAGTCCTCTGTGCTCTTATCAACGGTGAGCTGATCCTTTAAGAGGTAAATGGCATCCTCGCCCAAACGACGGATATATTGACCACTAGGGACATCAAAGCCATACTGACCTTTGGCCATACGCGAATTCCCCAAAAGCAGCGAAGCCAAGGTTGTACCCTGGGAATCATGAAGGGAAACCAGTGTTGCCAGGCTCAATTTTGGGCCAAAACTAAGACCATATTCAAGAAAATGACTTTCACCGCGGGTGACCTGATCTCCCATTGGAAGAAAAAACAAGTTTTGCAGAAACTCGGCTACCTTCGATGGGTCCGCAGGAAAACCACCCATGGTATCCAGGGCCCATGTATTTCCTGAGCTACTGAGGCGTACCTCAGCTCCAGTTGGGGACTTAATATTGATTTGGGAAACCTGCTCAGGGCTAAGACTTTTCAAAATTCTACGTCCCCGCGAACTCGAATCAGACTTCTCAGGTGTTCCCACCAATGCCAAAACTGCTAAAACTACCAAAATCCCAATCAGTACAGCCTTGTTCATCTTAGCGCCCCCCTTTACTTGAGAAAGAAAACACGCGGTAAGTGCCATAAAGCCCAACAAGCAGAGGAACGAGCAATACATTGATAAAGCTTAGTTTCTGCCCCAGAGACTCGATATCCTCCCTCAGGTTTTTACGTACCAGTCGACGCTCTCTTTTAATGGCGAGCTCTTTCTCACGAAATTGCTCTATTTCACGGATTTGCTCACGGGATAGAATGACTCGATTGCCTTCCACACGATGGCTTTGGAGTTTATTGATTCGCTCCTGAACCTCTTTGAGCTTGTCCGACAACTCTTTTTCCTTAGCTTTATACTTAGCCTGAGCCAGTTTCTGAATTTTCTGAACCTTCTCAAAGGGGCGCGTAAACTTCCCGCGTGAACGAATGGAGATCAAATCTTGATCCCCTCCCATAAACTCAACAAAGTTTTGAACTAGGGAAAGATTATCATTGAGGGGGGTTGCCAGACTCTGGCCAAAGAAATTAAAGCTACGCACACTGTATTTTTCAAGCAGAAAGTCCGTGTCAGCCACAACTAGAAGACTGCTTTCAGAACTTGCCAGCGACTGATGTGGCTTGGAATACTTCTGAGGAGGTTTTGGCGGAGCTCCAGCTTCCCCCGTTTCCGATTGAGATGCCTCGGGCGCTGCATCGAAAGCACTGTTGAATTTTCCGCTATAAACAGCGGCCAAAGTTAGCGGCTTACCACCTGGTTTCATCGTTTTAAAAATGGCAGTAGGGTCGCCTCCATTGGTAGCAGTCCCTGGAATGAGACTGGAGTCCTTGGAGGATTGAATCAGTGGGGTGAAAGCCACTGAACTGGCCTCGTAAGCCCCAAGTGAACCCGCCTCAATCATCATGACAGATTCTAGATCAGCCACGCTAACATTCTCCCTATTCATTGCTTTAGCACTTAAACTGAGCCAAATTGGATACTCAATTACCCCTCTTTGAGTATTCACTCGTGTAGAAGCGTTCTGATCAGCAACAAGAAACCCCGGCTGATATTGAATCCCCCATTTCTTAAACAGACGATTCAGGTCTGAACTCTTCTCCGGGCCGCGGCCACCACCTTCCTGCGAGGAAGGATCTACCATAATAATCGTGCGACCGCCCCCAACAACATGCTGGTCAATCGCATACTGAGTCTGATCTCCAAGGCCACTGGGATGAATCACTAAAAGCAGATCAAGCGCTGGAATCTCTACAGCGTCCGTTTCAACCTTAATCACCTCAAAGGTCTTCTTAAGTTCTTTCACAAAAACCCAGTCTTTTTTTGGCTCTGGCTGACCTGGGATTTTAAATTGGAACTGAGTTCCAACTACATCAAATCCTGAGAGAATTCCCAACTTTTGCTTACCTGAAGTCCGGGACTGAAGAATCATTTGCGTAATGTCATACTCCAGAAATTCCTCACGCTGTGGATTAAAAACCGCAATCGATTTATTACCAGGGCGAACAACGGCTCCCATGAAAAAAGACTCTCCATTGGGTAAAGGCGTTTGCTGAATCCCATCTTTTGTGGCCCAAGCCTCTTCCTCGGTGTCGGGCCTGGGATCGATGACTTCAACGGAGACCTTGCCACCTGACGCATAACCATATTCCTGCAGCAATTCCTTGATCCGCTTCCCGTAGTTTTTTAAGCCCAGAGGGGCAGACTCCACGCTCTCGCTGAGGTAATACTTAATATGGGTCTCAGTATCCAATTTATTGAGTATGGAACGAGTCCCTTCTGACAGGGAATAAAGACTGTCTTCAGTAATATCAAATTTCGTATTGAATCGATCAGATAAGATATTGACCAGAACAAGAATCCCCAGAAGAACCAGGAGTGAACTGGTTGAATCAAAAAACTTAGATCCCATGGTTGACCTTCCTTTTGCGAAACAAGCTGCCGGATTGAAATTTATTCATGCTTTTTATTCTCCAGGACCACCATTGTGGAGGCCAGAAGAACACCTGTCACTGACACGAAAAATACGAGATCCCTCGTGTCAATAACCCCCCGCTGAATGGAGTTAAAATGTGTGCTAAAACTAAACAAAGAAATGAACTCTGCCACTGGAACAGATACCCATTGCACAAGCTGCTGGGTAAAAACACCCAGGCCACTTAGAACCAGTACGAAACAAACGATAACGCTCATTACAAAACTAACCACCTGATTTTTGGTCAGAGACGAGGTTAACGAGCTAATAGAAAGATAGCTACCTGCCATTAGAAATGAGCCCAGGTAAGAAGTAAAAATTACACCGTTGTCAGGGTTTCCCAGGTAGTTCACAGTAAAAATCATGGGAAATGTCAAAGCCAAAGCTACACCGATAAAGATCCAGGCGGCGGCAAATTTTGCCAGCACAGCTTCTCCCAGATTGATGGGCAATGTGAAAAGCAACTCAATGGTGCCGGTTTTTCTTTCCTCAGCCCAAAGACGCATTCCAATGGCTGGAATCAAAAAGAGATAAAGCCATGGATGCCAAAGGAAAAACACCGACAGGTCGGCCTGCATGGTCTCGTAGAATCTGCCCAGATAAAAGGTACATCCGGCCGTAGCGATTAAAAACACAATAATAAAAACATAGGCTACCGGAGAGTTGAAATACGCTCTCAACTCTCTCTTAAAAACAGGGTAAAAATTAGTCATCAAATCTCTCCTCCCTTTAATGGAAAATCTAGAGCTACTGCCCCGCTCCGCTGACCGAGACCGCACCCGTCTGGCCCTCCCCCTCACCTCTACCCACGTCGGGATTATGATTCTCGGAGGTCAGATCACGAAATACTTCGTCCAGCCGGCCCTTTTCCTGGTGCAAGTCTTCCAGGCTCCAGTTTTCTTTTTTAACCAATTCTGAGACTGGGGTTAAGATGCTGTCTCTTCCCCTGGGGTAGATTTTGAATCTCTGTACCAATTCCTCAGGACCACTAAAGGCTTCAACATGCGAGACAGCGGCGATGGACTTTAGTTTTTCAACGGCATCCGATTGTCCAATCTGGTGGATGGCCAGCTGAACCGCGTTATATTCCCGGGAACGTGAGCGGATTTCATCCGGCGTACCATCCATAACAATCTTCCCGTCCGAAATAATAATGGCTCGTGAGCATACGGCATCAACTTCTTCCAATATATGGGTTGAGAGAATAATGCATTTGTCTTTTCCCATACTACGAATCAGATTTCTTACTTCATGCTTTTGATTGGGATCTAGACCATCTGTAGGCTCATCAAGAATCAATACGGGGGGATCATGCAAAATGGCCTGAGCAAAACCCACGCGCTGGCGAAATCCCTTTGATAGAGTCTCAATAGATTGGAAACGCACACCCTCCAGGAAACACTGGGAAATTACAGACTCTACGCGGCTATGGATTTCCTCGCCCCGATATCCTCTGACTTCGGCGATAAAACGCAAAAACTCTGAAACATGCATGTCCGTATAGGATGCCGAGGTTTCTGGAAGATAGCCGATCTTCTCCTTGACCTGACGAGATCCGGTATCAACAGGATCGCCACCGACTGTGATTTCACCCTTTGTGGGAGCTAAAAAG
>CAZRLV010000254.1:0-5663 GCA_964600955.1 uncultured bacterium | reverse complement strand
TTCTGTTCGAAGAAAAAATTTATTTCTTTGATTTCCGGCAAGTTCGGCATCAGCAGACATTTTGGGCCAAACATCGGCCCGTCGCATCAGGGCCGGGTTTCCCCAATATAGCTCATGTAAACCCACCCAGCGATCATTTTTGCCACGTAAAAAACCATTGGCCTGAATGACTTCCAGGACTCCATCATTATTAAAATCAGCCAGCTTTGTACCCCAGCCCCAGCCGCCCACTCCAAGACCCAGTTTTCGGCTTTTGGAGTGAAAAGGGGCAACCCCCTCTTTGAAGGTGGATTCCCTGGTGTTCAGAAACACCTGATTTCCCTCGGCCACTTTGGCATCGCCTATATTGCTGACAAAAATATCGGGATAACCATCTTCATTGAGATCTCCAATATCAACCCCCCCGGCCTTAAAGGTGTCTTGTCCAAGAATCCCGGATAAAGGAACAGTAAGTCCAGTTTTGCCCTCTAAAACGGAAAACCTGATCTGGTGAGTATTACTTTGATTGAGCAGGAATCGATCTTGTCCAAAAGTATTGGCAAAATAAATCTCAGGTCTTAAATCGCCGTTGAAATCTGCCGCTGCCAGAGCCACGGTCCAGCCGCGTAAGACGGCCTGGGGAAGCCCGGAATCGACCTCATCAAACCTTAGACCAAAGGTGTTTTGGGCTTTATTCCAGACTAAAAATCGGTTTTTACCCCCATTAAAAGCTCGTCCCATATTTGATGGCATTTTTTCGAGGCCCTCAAAATCAGGGTCGTAAATCCCAGTCCCATCTTGAAAATAACAACCCAAAACCAAATCCATATGAGAATCTCCGTTGAGATCTGTAAATAAAGCCGATGTTGTAATCCACCCCTGAAGGCCCTCATGGACAATAATTTCAGAGGAGCGAAACTCCAGAGGCTCTACCTGGAAAAACCCAATGGGGGGCCTTCCCGCAAAATAAACCAAAAGGTCCATGTCTCCGTCTTCGTCCATATCCCCCGGTAGACAGCCAAAAGGAGCCATGAGTTCTGGGTAATAAGAAAGTCCTTCCATATTCAAAACAATGGGGGCATAACGCTCGGGGTTTTTTACCGGCATTACCGTAATAAGATCCGTGCGCGAGTCGACATGACATAGATCATTGGGAAGCCCGTCACCATCCAGATCCGCAAGGGCTGCTGCTGAACCCAGAGATGAAATCCACCCCTGAAGGGGGGTCAGCCTAGGAGCCACCTGATGGATTTCCTGAAAAAATCCAAGTTTCGCCTGGATTTTAGAGGACTGAAACTTGAACGGATGCGCAAGATTTTGCATTTCTTCAGGGCCAATCTGAGGGGGACGCACTAAAAAATAAAGGCAGATAAGCCAAAGAAAAGCAAAGGCAGATGTGAAATGATGAGGTTTCATAGTTAATAGCTATTGGAAGAAGGAATGAATTCTAGAAGAAGAAAAGACCGGGGGATCCATCTTCCTCTTCTCTTTTCCCATTCCGATGATTCCTCTAGTTCCGATAGTTCTCTAGTTCCTTCTTCCTATTCTTGATATTCTACCTCTTGAGGCATAGCATAAGCATAGAAGAATTTTAAGGAGGGAATGCCGTGGGTATTTACGTGCCGATTGAACTGGAGGATAAAGGTGGGGGCGACGTTAAGGGTCGTTTTCCATTCAAGGACTCTTTTGAGGTGGAGGGTTCGCGCAAAAAGGTTGTAAAGTCTCTTTACAAAGAAGCCTCAATATACCTGCATAATTCTAAGGATCGCAAATTTCTTGAGTCTCTTAACCCCTATAGAGAAGGGGATTATTCCTATATCAAGCTCGATCTTTTCTCACGAGCCGAGCATTTTTTCTTCTGCACTCTTTTTCTTATTCTGGGAGTTTTGATTTTCACCGTTGGTTTCAATATTTTTTCCTGGGTGGTTTTACAGGCTTCACCTGGAGGCGCAAAACCCCTGACAGAGGACCTGCTAAAAACCTTTCAGGCCAGTATCGTGTTTTGGAGCTCTATGAAGGGGTTTATTTTTATTCTTCTCTGGAGTTTTTTCTATTACAAAATCTATCCGGGATTGATGAACCTCTATGGAAATGTACTTCTCGAGTTTGACGATCTTAAAAATCTGCACCTTAGCGTCATCTCAAGCCTATGCCATTTGCTAAGCGCTAAATCCTCAGTGCTGGAGGAAGGGGTTTCTCATGGCGATGAATGAATTTCGAGTCGCCAATGTAGAGGGTTCCCATAGTTTAAAAACCTCCAGGGGGGCTGTGTCGTTCAAAGATCTTGATAAAGAGGCGGCGCTTTCTGTTTTTGACCGGCTGGTTTATTCCCAGTTTCACGCTTATCCTGCACCCCGTTCCCAGAAAGGTGAGGCCGAGAGCCCAGAAGGCACAAGCCATTACAGCATTTTTGTGCATGTAGACCGACTGCGTTTGTCCTGGATTGACGCCCTGCTTTTCTATCCATTTGTAATTCGGGGTACTTTGTATTGGGTTGAAGCTTATTATGGCCTTAGTTTCAAGCTCTTGGGGGGCAAGGGCATCTTTGACTGGTATCTCCCTTTCTGGCAGCAACTATCCGAGGCCACCTCACCTATGGTGGGCAATACCTACGCCAATGGCTTTGCGGTTTTTGCTCCCTTCGATACATTGATTGCCCTGCCTATTACACTAGCGGTTTATTTTCTACTCAAGATTCTATTGAGCTGGCTCCCCTCCCTGATCTGGAAATGGATCATAGGGTGGTTTTTGAAACCGTAACTTGGGAAAAGAAGGAAGGAGGGGGGGGACTAGAGAACTATCGGAACTAGAGGAGTCACCGGAATGGGAAAAGAGAAGAGGAAGAAAGATGGATCCCCTGGTCAAGCCAGAGGATGACGCGGTTGGAGTGGAAGAATGACGCGGGGGTGACTTTTCGCTTCATGCCTTGGATTCCTCTGATTCTTGATTCTTCACTCTTCTCCCGTAGCACTGAGTAGCGCGTGTCCCAATTGTTCCAGGCAGGTGGCCCAGTTTACGTTGTGATGGAGCATGGATTGCACCTCGTTGATTTCTGCAAAGAGGGCGTGGAGTTTGTCGGTTTCCAGGACATTTTCATAATGCAAACCTACCTGTTTTTCTATGGATAGGATGGGGGTGTCCAGCGGTTCCGTCATGAGTGATTCCAAAATTTTTAGCACTGAGCGAAAGATTTCCTGCATTTCTCTGAAAATAAAACCCCGGCAAAAGGCTTTGGCCTTGTCCTGAGAACCATCTCCTAGAAGCCAGTGCTCAAACCCCTTGCCCATTTCTTCCTTGATCAATCGCTTTTGTTCGTTCGCTCTTTCTAAAACCAAAGTATTGAACATCTTAAATGAGGCTTCCAGATCGGTGATTAGCTGGGATAAAAACCCAAGATCCCCGCGATAAACCTCGTCCATGAAATCCAGGATGGCCGCCTTGCGCCTGGCGCTGTTTAAACTGGAGCTGAGCTGTGTTTCTAAAAAAAAGTCTAAATCCAAGTCCTTACCTTTTAGAGTCTCGATCCACTGGCTATAAAAATGAGAAAGTGAGGGCGGGGAAGAGGCCAACTCTTTTAAGGTTTCAAGGTTCGTCTCAAGACTGAATTCACTCAGACGCGCCAAAACAAATTCACTGGGTTTCAGCGACTCGAAAATAGGACGGGCACTTGGAACGCTAATATGTTGAACCCTTGAAGACAGGGTCGGTAAAAGGGGGCGTGAATAAGGGTTGATCAAAATAAAAAGCCTGCCTGGCGGCGGCTCTTCAAGGGTTTTCAACAGCGCATTTACGGCTTCTTTTTGCATCTGGGCCGGAAAGCAAACGGCAATGACCTGCGATTGTCCACCTTCAAGGCGGATCGTGGTTGCCTTGATAATCTGACGTACACGTTCAATGGAAACGGATTGTCCCTGTGGAAAAACAGGAAAGAAGCGAAATTCATTGGCGGTTTTTATAGAGAGGCAACCCTCACAACTGCCGCAGGGCTCGCCTTCAAGCCGATCACAAAGCAAACGGCGAATTAGCGTGGCGGTAAATAAAAACAGATTGCCGGGTTCGTTTCCATGAAAGCAATAAGCGTGAGACATCTGCTCCCGGGTCCATTGTTCTAGAGACAGATTTGGGAAGCAGTCCAAAAACTGATTCAGGCGGCTCTTGTCACGATAAGCTGTCCACATGCGGCTTGAATATCCTGTCCCTTTGATTTTCGTACCGTGATTTCCTCTTGCCAGGTTTTAAGAATCTCTGAGAAGAAATGGACCTCCTTGGGGGTGGGCCGTAGAAGCTCCGGCGGGGCCTCTTCAATAGGATTGTAGGGAATGATATTCACATTGCAATGAATTCCCTTAATGGCTTTTCCCAGGCGATTGATTTTGGAGGTCGACATCATTTCTCCGCCAAAGAGCACGATTTCAAAGGTGATTTTGCGATTTGTCGTTTCGGTGAAGGTGCGCGCAGCCTTTAGAATTTCGTCGACGGACTCGTTTTGGTTGGGAACCCAGAGTTTGCGTAGCTCAGGGTCAACCGTATGCAGGGAAATGGCCAATTGTACCTGAGGATAAGATTCCATCAGGCGGTAGATGCCTTTGACGACTCCCGAGGTGGATACCGTGATTTTACGCGCCCCGATGTTGAGCCCTTTGGAGTCCGTTAAAATATCCAAAGCCTTGAAAACCTGTTTCAAATTGTGAAAAGGCTCTCCCATCCCCATCATGACAATACGCAAAGACTTGGGAACCTTGCCGCGAAATCGTTTATAAAAAGCACGAACCTGCCCTGTGATTTCACCGGCACTGAGATTTCTGATGATCCCCATTTTCCCCGTGGCACAAAAAATACAACCCTGGGCACAGCCCACCTGTGAAGAGAGACAAAGAGTGGCCTTTTGACCCTCTCTCATCAACACGGTTTCGATTTCTTTACCGTCTTGAAGCTCCAGTCTTAATTTCAGGGTGTTTCCATCTTTGGAGCGCTGTTGACCCGCCTCTCTGGGGAGTTCAAAAACAAAGCGATCGGCCAGCTTGGCCCGCACAGCTTTTGAGATATTGCTCATGTCCTCAAATTTCAAAGCCCCTTTCACATAAATCCAATCAAAGATTTGCGCGGCGGTAAATGCCGGGGCCTTGAATTCCTCTACCAGAAGATTCTCCAAAGAAGAGCGCGTAAATCCCAAAATATTTTCTTTTTTTTGCATGCCTAAGACCTCAGTTCAAGGCCCATACTAACTTGAGAACAGGGAGGAAGCTAGTTTTGATCCTGAATCAACCCTTTTCCACTTCCCCGAAAAAGCCTTGCTCAAAAATCAGTTTTGAGTTCCAGTGGCTTGAGCTGAGTTGGGCTGGGTCGTGGGTGGCCAGTAGGCAGATCAGCTTTTGTTTTTGGATTTGGTCTATGAGGATTTTCAGGGCTTTTTTTGCCAGACTTTCCTGGAGGAAAACCAGGGGCTCATCGAGAAGGAGAATCTCTTTTTGGTAGATTAAGGCGCGGGCTAAGGCCACTCTTTGTTTTTCGCCTCTTGATAGCGTGGGGGGCATGCGATCGAGGAGGGGAAAGATTTCCAAGCCGTCCTGGATTTTGAAGGATTCCAGATAGGGGAGGGGGTCACGGTGCATGAGACGACCCGGCAGATTCAGGTTTTCTCCCACGCTCATTTCATGAATCAAAAGGGGTTCTTGATACTGAAC
>CAZRLV010000253.1:0-5668 GCA_964600955.1 uncultured bacterium | reverse complement strand
CGTCTTGCGCTTCTCAAAAAGCAGAATAGTCCGGTCCTCTTGATGTTTATACCAGAGAGGAGAAAGGGCAAATTCACGCAAGGTTTCAAGTCCACCCTCTGAATCCATAGAAGCCAGGCGGCGATCACGATCCACCAAATAGCAGCGCTTACCCCGTACAAAAGGCAACATGAAGTCTTGATTTAAGGCAGTAATCAATTGTCGAGACTGAAAGTCATCGAGATAAAAACGATGGTCCATGCCCAAAAAGCAATACTTCTCACCAAAGGGAAAAAACGCCAGAGTCTCTGATCTGCGCGGCAAAATTTCTCTGGGAGTTGAGTCTGAAAGATCGTAGATGACTCCATGTGAAGTTCCCAGATGTGAGAATTCCTCAAAAAACAAAAAGGGAACCCCCGAGACTGGATAGGATTCAGACTCCAGATCAGCACCTTTCAGGCAGTGAATCTCCTGACGGGTCGAACCCATCCAAACCCTCTGTTTTTGCTGGATAAGAAGACTGACTCCATAGCCATTAAGATCGATTAAACCCTGTTCCTGACCTTGATAGTCAATGCTATGCAGTCCGCTACGCGACCAGGCCAAAAAACCATCTTCCAGAAGTAAAGGGGGCATGGGCTCCCAGTTTTTCTTGACTTGAGATCGAGCCCACTCTCTTTCATTTTCATGGTAGATCGCGAACTCTCCGCGCTCAAGCAAAAAAACCAGGGTTGCAGCGTTTCGAGACGGGGGTATAGACACCATTCCTCCGGGCTTGAGCCTGGATTTTGTCTTGAGATGATGGAAAACTTTCGGGTACTCCAAGGTTTTCAAGCGATAACTGAGGGCGACGGAAACCAGTGAAAGCATCAGCAATGCCCAGTGAAATTCACCAAGAATCAGAAAGAGAACAGAGAAGGAAAGAAAAAGGACACAGCCGATCAATCCCAAAGCACGAGACGAGTTCAAATTCTTATTTTCCAGACTTCGATTGGCATGAGCCCATAAATTGATTGACGATGCTGCTTGGTTTTTCGTAGTTTACATCAAACCATGGCTCCACAGGAAACTCCCAAAGCTAAACCCTCCTCTCCTGGACTTCGGACCTTGATCATGCTCCTGCTCGGGGGCTATTTTCAGTCCTTCCTAATCGGGTCCATCCTTTTATTACTTGGTTTTGTGCTTTCCCTGAATTCCCTGGGTGTCTTTGAACCTATGGAAGAACGCCTCATGGATCTACGCTTCGAGATTCGCAAGAAGATCTGGGAGCCCGAGTCGCAGTCCCATGAGGTCGTCCTGGTTGAAATCAGAGATGATTGCCTGGAAAAATATGGAAATTGGCCCTGGAAGCGCTCCGTTTTTGCTGATCTTGTGCAGGTTTTAACCGACTCAGGCACAAAAGCTATTGGATTTGACCTTAGCTTCTACGACCGGGATCTCCTCAATCCTGTTTCAGACCAGCGCTTTGCAGACGCAATCGGCAAACATGGACGAGTTATTTTGGCTTCAGAAATTACGCGCAAATTCATTCTTTCGCAGAACCAGGGGGTATTTGAGCTACCCGGACCGGGGGAAACCTCCCTGGGGCAAACCCGCATCGAGGAATCCCTCCCCCTGAAGGACTTTCAGAAACGGGCAGAAGGCACGGGCTTTGTAAATATCCCGGTAGGAGAAGGATTCACACGCAGAATCCCGTTAGTGAAGAAGTCGGGCTCCAAAACTTATTTCTCCCTGGCACTTGCCAGTTACAAAGCGAGTAGAAAGGCAGGCACGCTTAAGGTATCCGAGGATTCAGGGCTTGAACTTGGAGATTATGAGATTCCTATCTGGAAACTGAGCACCAAGGCTGACTGGATGGGACATTTGTTTAAACATGCCATAAACTCGCCTCTTTTTGAGTCCCTGGCTTATTTAAATTACCTGGGCCCGTCTTCGGCAGGGACATTTTCATCCGAATCCGTGTCAAACATCCTCGCTGGTCGCGTAGAACCGGAGGCCTTTCAGGGCAAAATTGTGGTGGTTGGTTTTAACGCCAGAAGTCTGGATAAGAAGCTCACTCCATTTGGGGTCATGGCTGGAATGGAGGTCCAGGCCACGGCAATTCACAACCTTATTCATCAAAATTTTCTGGAGCGCAACTCAAATCTGATTGTTTTTCTTTGCCTGCTGGGCCTCAGTCTGATCCTGACCCAAATCAACCTCCAATTTAGAACCCGTACGGCCTTGATTCTGACCCTGGGGCTGTGCTTGCTCATTCCAGCCGCCAGTCTGCATTTCTTTTGCCGCTCGAACTATCTTTTGGATATCACCCCGCTTATTTTTCAGAGTCTGGCCTTGTTTGTGGTCATTCGCTTTTTGCTAATTTCACGTTCCCTGAGACGCAGGTTTCACCATCTGGAACTGCTCAATGAGAATTCAAAAAGGCTATTTACCATTCTTGACCCCGATCTTCTCACTGAAAATATTTTCGAGATCGTCAAAACCTATTCCGGAGCTAAAAAAGTTGTGATTCTCCTCAAGGACCTGGTGACAGAGCAGATTGAATATGCCTGTTTTGGTGGAACCGAGGATGAATTGATGGTTAAACTTTCATCAGCTTCATTTCAGGAAAAGCTTTTTGGCTTCGTGAATGAAAAAGCGGATCTTATTCACATCAAGAACGTGGCTCATCCTCTTGGCTCCGTGCTTGAGGACTCCGCCCAAAAGGAAGTCTTGATCCTGCCTCTAAGTCATAAAGATCAGACCTATGGACTTATTTTTGCCCTTGAAGACGATTTTGAGGCTCCGCTGGCCGAACAGGACGAAACTTTCTGGCTCACGCTTTGCCAGATCATTGTCGCGGCTCTTGAAAATGCCAGACTCTATAAACTGGCGACTGTGGACGGACTGACGGGGCTTTTTGTGCGTTCGTTTTTTGATGTTCAGATTCAAAAGGAGTTTCTCAGAGCCACTCGATATAATGGAAGCGTGGCATATCTCATGTCCGATATTGATCATTTCAAAAATTTTAATGACCGCTACGGGCATGATATGGGGGATCGCGTCCTACGCATTGTTTCGGACCAAATCAAAGAGTCGATCCGTAATGTGGATATTGCCGCACGCTATGGCGGAGAAGAACTCTGCGTAATTTTACCTAACACCGACAAGGAAGGCGCTCTGGTTATTGCTGAAAGAGTCCGTCAAAGTATTGCGGATCTAAGAATTCCTCATAATGGTGAAGAACTTCAGATCACGGTCTCCATTGGTGTAAGCTGTATACCGGAGAATCAACCCGCTGATGTGAAAGATTTTATGAAACAAGCGGATGATGCCCTATATCTGGCCAAGGATAGCGGCAGAAACCAGGTACAATTTTATTCAAAGTCTGTCTCGTAAACGTTAGCAGACTCTCAAGAGGAGGTTTGATATGAATTCAATCGTAGAAGTCTTTGCAAGGGAAATCCTGGACTCAAGAGGAAACCCAACCGTAGAAGTAGATGTCACCCTCGGCTGTGGAATTCAGGGCAGAGCAGCAGTTCCCTCGGGAGCTTCCACCGGCGAACATGAAGCCTGTGAACTGCGCGACGGGGATAAAAAAAGATACCTGGGAAAGGGCGTCCTCAAGGCCGTTGAAAACGTCAACGAAATCATCTCTGAGAGGATTTTAGGGATGGAGGCCCAGGACCAGATGGCTATTGATCAGATCCTCATCGACCTAGACGGCACCGAGAAAAAAGACAAACTGGGGGCAAACGCCATTTTAGGAGTCTCTATGGCCGTCGCCAGAGCGGGTGCCCAGGCCAGTGAACTACCTCTCTATCGTTATCTTGGAGGGACGTCCTCACATTTACTACCCGTACCCATGATGAATGTGATCAACGGCGGTTCGCATGCGGACAATAGTGTTGATCTACAGGAATTTATGATCATGCCGTTTGGGGCCGAGGATTTTTCTCAGGCGCTGCGAATGGGGGCCGAGATCTTTCATAACCTAAAACAGGTTTTAAGAAACAGTAAACATGCTACAGGGGTGGGAGATGAAGGCGGGTTCGCACCCAATCTGGCCTCGAATCGTGAAGCCCTGGACATGCTGATGAAGGCCATTGAGGCTGCGGGCTATCGTCCGGGGGAGCAGGTTAAAATCGCCATTGATGCGGCTAGCTCAGAGTTTTATGACCGAGAAACCGGCAATTATAATCTCACGGGTGAGGGCAAAGTCCTCAGCGCCGGTGAGATGGTTGAACTCTACGCCACGTGGTGTCGTGACTATCCTATTTTCTCCATTGAAGACGGACTGGATGAGAACGACTGGGATGGCTGGAAAATCCTTACGGAAAAACTGGGTCAATCCGTACAGCTCGTGGGAGACGATCTCTTCGTGACGAATCCAAAACGACTCAAAATGGGAATCGACCAAAATATCGGCAACTCGATTTTGATTAAGGTCAATCAGATCGGAACGATTACAGAAACTCTGGAAACGATTGAGATGGCTCGCAGGAATAAATACTCCTGTGTCATTTCGCACCGTAGCGGGGAAACTGAAGACAGTTTTATTTCTGACTTGGCCGTGGCTACAAATGCGGGACAAATAAAAACCGGTTCTCTCTGCCGAACGGACCGCATTTGCAAATACAACCAACTCCTCAGAATTGAGGAGGGGTTGGGAGAGTTGGCTCGCTACGGTTTCTAAACAGATTTCTTTCAGACTGCGCATGCGCCGTTTTCTGCGCTCGACCTATGCCAAACGGCGCAAAAAGCTACGCGTGCGCAAGGTGAAAAAGAATTCCAGGAGAATCAGCCTGGAAATCTTAAAGCTTCTAGGAGACCAGACCAGGCGCGTAGCCTGCTACGCAGCCATTTGCAAAGAAGTGGACCTGAACTTTCTCCTGAGGGAGGACGGCCCGCATCTGTTTCTTCTACCCAGAATTTCCAGGGGTAGGCGTCTTGAGATGGTCCCTGTAGATTCATCGACTCCTCTTGAAAGCGGGCCTTTTGGAATTTCAAGTCCGCCGTCTGAGATTCCAGCTCTGGAACCCGGAGAAATTGATGTCGTTCTGGTTCCTGGTCTTTGCTTTGACCGATACGGGAACCGTCTGGGAACAGGAGGCGGTTATTATGATCGCTACCTGGCAGAATTTGACGGCTTACGGATTGGAGTCTGTTTTGGCTCCCAGATTAGCTTGCAAAAAATTCCCTCACTGGATCATGATATTCCCATGCAGTTTATTGTCCACGAAAACGGGGTCATAAAGACCCGGTATGCGTCATGCCAGACTTAATCCCAATGTCATTAGGTTAGTGGATCTGGTTATGAGAAACCCTGAAACAGTGCCGGTTGCGCGGGCATGGGAAACCCCACCGCGTCATCCTCTGGCTTGACCAGGGGATCCATTCAAAAGGTCGAAAAGCTTTGCCATTTTTGAAGCCTGGGAATGAGCGAGGTGAAACGCTGTCTCCCGCCTGGGTCTGCGATTGCTTTTTCAAAAGCCGCTCTTTGTCCCAGAGCTATAACCAATTTCCTACCACGTGTCATCGCCGTATAAAGAAGACCCCGTCTTAAAAGCGTGAAATGTGCCTGGGTCATAATCAAAATTACAGCGGGGTATTCACTGCCTTGCACCTTGTGAATTGAACTGGCATAACTCAAACAAAGATCATCCAGGTTTTTTTTCTCATATAGAACCCGGCGACCTTCATCAAATCG
>CAZRLV010000252.1:0-5684 GCA_964600955.1 uncultured bacterium | reverse complement strand
GGTGGTGTGGGGGGGAAAGCCCGCAAGGGCTTACCTATCCCGATTCAAATGGTCGTAAAAAATCTTCATTCTGAATTCTCTCTTTTTTAATCATGATCAATCAAGGACAGCAGACTAGTTTATATCGGAAGTATCGGCCACGGACCTGGGATGAGGTCAGTGGGCAGGAAAGCGTGATTCGTGTTCTTAAAAACACGATTTTGCGCTCGGCCGCTTCGCATGCCTATTTGTTTTGCGGTCCGCGCGGAACTGGTAAAACCAGCAGTGCTCGGATTTTCGCCGCCGCTTTAAATTGTAAACAGCCTCAGGAGGGGGGTCCCTGTTTCGAATGTAGCCGCTGTCAGGCCTTTGAAGCAGGGCGCTATTCTGATTTTCTTGAACTTGACGCTGCCAGCAGCCGCAGAATCGACGATTTTAGAGAGATTCGAGACCAAGTTCAATACCCTCCTCTTGAAGGAGCGAACACCTATAAAGTCTTTGTTATTGACGAGGCCCATATGCTGACCAAGGAGGCTGCCAATGCCTTCTTAAAGACCCTTGAGGAACCCCCCGCATATATGGTTTTTATTCTGGCCACTACAGAGCCTGAAAAGCTTCTTCCCACATTAATTTCTCGTTGTCTCAGACTCGATTTTGAACTTTTGAATCCTGAGCAAGTGCGTTCTAGAATCAAGGTAGTTCTTGATGGCGAGGACATGAGCCTTGAGTCCGGGGTTCTTGACAAGCTGATTCAAAGAGGATCGGGTGGCATGCGAAATGTACTCACTGCCTTAGAGCATGTGGCACATTTTTGTGGTAAGGAGGTCAGTCTCAGCTCCTATTTGAAGATGATGGGCATGGCTTCCATTGAGGCAGTGGATGACCTGCTTTCTAGTTTTTCTCAAGCGGACCACCCTTCCTTGATTCGCTCCTACAAGCGCTTTATGAACGAAGGTAAAACGCCCGAGGATTTGTTCTTACAACTTCTGGAGCGTGTGCAAAACTATCTTTATTTTCTGCTTCAGGTCACGGGGGATTATCCCGCAGTACCTGGAGATCTACCTCAAAAAAAACTGGCTTATTGGATGCAATGCTACCGAACACTTCTCTCTTCGCTCGACTCCATGCGCCTGAGTCTCCACCCGGAACTTCACGGTGAAATATCCCTGCTCTATCATTCTCAGCATTGTGAACAGGATTCAATAGCCCAGATTCCAGGTTCACAAGAGAGGATCAAAAAACTCGAGAAACGTATTCAAACACTGGAAAAACAAAAAACAAGGCCCAACGAGCTTAGTTCTAAACCCGCGATTGAATTTAAGGATAAAACCCTGGAGACTATTCCAGATGTCGAAAAAAACTGGATTTTGATTCTTAAGGAGCTGAAAGCGCGTGATCCCATGCTTCACGCGCTTTTGGACAAGGTTATTCCCCAAGAAAATGACGGGGTATTCAGTCTGTATTTTCGCTTCGAATTTCATTACAACAAGGCTCGGGATCCCGGCTGTCAGAAACTGCTTTCGGAATTAGTGGCTCAACGCTATGGCCCGAATCAGAAAATTGAACTCATTTTAGGGGTTCCACCTGAACTTGAAGATCGCGCGCCTGCGATTAAGAAACCGCAAAAAACCGTCGAAAGAAAGGACGGAGACGACTTTGTTTCCGACGATCTTAAACAGAAGTTAATGCGGCAAGACCCGGGATTAAAATCCCTGGTCGATATGGGTGCGGTTATCAAGAATGTGGATTAAATTCAAGCCTTTTGATGGCATGTGGACTCTGACGCTAAGCGCGTTGCTGATTTTTATTCCAGTTCAATCGTCTCAAGGTTCAGAGCCGCAAGTTATTGCCGAAGCCAAGACTTCCTACCACTCCTTCCACTCTATTGATGTGCAGGCCATGGTTTTTGCAAAGGATGGGCAATCCTTACTCATGGAGGATGAAAAAGGCGATCTCTATGTGCGTATCGCCTTTGCCGATCACTCACGACGCTCTGCCGTTCAGTCTCAGGTAGAGATCCGCTTTTTGGAGGATGTAAACTATCCTAACCTTCCCCAGAAATGGGTCCCCCGCTTCGAGCGAGTTGTTGAGGAAGGCTCTATTCGAGATCCGGTTTCAGGCAAAATTGTACGCCGCCAAAAAATGGTAAAAATTCCGGGCGAGATCTTTGATCTTTCGGTTCCCATTCACCGCGTCCGTCTGGAAATCGCTTTGAGTACGCATGTGAAATTTGGCTGGGCGTCACGCCAAAGTCATGTCAGCCGGGTTTTCTTTCTTTCTCCCTATCCTCATTTTCGTGGGCGTCGGCTGAATACTTTTGCCATTCAAAAACTCAATACCTGGGCTTATGCCAAATATCGAGTTCTGCAGTCTATGCTCTCTCTTTTCAAGGAATTAATGGATCCCACCTATAAGATCCACTCCGATGGAAATCCCCACCAGCGCTTGAAGGCCTACCTAGAACAAGTGAAATCTTATCTGGAGAGTTCCTATGAGGGGGTAGATTTCAGAGCTTATATGACGGAGTTTATTACGAGCTATTCGGGTGAACTGGAAGAAAAAATCGAGTTTCCGGTGGAGACCCGTTCTTTTCTAGGAGTTGAAGACAAGGATTTTCGTTTAAAGTCTTTAATTCCATCACTGAGTGCGACCTTGGTAGATTTTCCAGCAAACGATGAGGATTATGCACAGTACCTGGCTTTATTGAGACTTGTGGGGATGGAGCTGGGGTTTTTAGAAAAAGTCTATGAAGCTCGAAATCTGGCCAGGGAGGAGATGGAGCGTCTTAGCGTCTTCCAGGTCGTCGAAACCAGAAATGGATATGTAGAGCGCTTAAATTTGCTTGAAAAAAATACATTAAAGCAGCAGAGGGCTTACGCAGCTCTCGGAAAAGACCTTAAGAGAACTTTAGGGTGGAATCCACGTCTCAAGCAATGGTCCCCTCTTGAGCGTTCACCAATTTTTGATCTGGCGCATGGCGAGCTTTTTGGTAAGGACGGGGTTCGCCTGGTAGACCGTTCGGTCATTGAGGCAGTACGAGCTGTTTATTATTCCGTGTTCTTTATCCTTGGGGGTGAAAACCATTATGCGAAAGTTTTGGAAAAAACCGTTGAAACGGCTATGAGTGTTTTCCAGCTCTCTCCCCCGGAAATCACTTTTAGTCTCGATAATGATTTACTATTTAATGGCGAGGACGGAATTCTGATCGCGCGGGTATTCAACCCCTCAAAATATCTAAGTCTTAAGAATATTCATATACTTGTAGAAAAGAATAATTTGCGTCGCGTTATTTTTTATCGGGGTGATAATCTTCAAACCCTTCCTCTGCTCAAGCCTCAAGAAGTTCGCTTTGTCTTCTTTCGCTTCTCCTGCATCGGGATTGGGACGGATCATCCCAGTCTCAAGGTCCGCTATAACCAGGACTTTCAAACCGATGTACGTATCATGCCTATCGCTGTCACACGCAAGGATGAATTTTTGGCAGGTGCCATGGAAAGGGCCAATGAATTCACAGAAGACACCACCGTCAATTCCTATACCCGCTTGAGAGAAAAAATCAGCTCTTTTCAGGACCGTCTTAAAAAGTCTCCCTGACCTCAGGTAGAGGGTCCAAAGACAATTTCTTTTTTATCAAGATCTTCCCAGAACACGGAATTCATAAAAGCGTCACGTATGGTCAAGCGTGAATGCCCGATCACCATGGTGGTATTGACATGAATGGTTCCACGAACATTAAGCTTTCCGAGGGTTCTGAGATTAAAAAGACTGGTCAGTTTCTCTTTTTTGGCCTTAACCGCGTTTAGATTCAGGCTGAGTTCCTCTTTTTTGAGAAGAACTGCCACCATGGGCTTTCTTTTCTCCTCGGGCAGGATCTTGAGATTATCAAAAAGTCTCTGATGGCGTTTAATTCCGGATAATACTTTTCCCAGCTCTTCCTCTACTTTTTGAATCTCTTGGGATGTTGCCTCAATCCGCTCCCTGATCAGAGTTTTATCCCCGATGGTGACGCGCGTGGCGACCCCAATACGCGACCCTAATTCCAGACAGTCTATTCCATCGATAGCGAGAGTATGTCCGCCAACGATGGAGGCCTTACCCGACCCTAGAAAGACCTTGCCGTGGCATGTGATCTCAGAGTTGACGATAGATCCCGTAACCTCAACCCGCCCCATAGATTCGATATTTCCAGATTCTATAAAGGTGGTCGCCAAGTTCCCTTTGCACTGGATCTTTCCCTTGTCATGGCCCTTGATACCCCCGCGGATAAAAATATCGCCCCCGGCAATCAGGTCTGCACCTTCCACCACCCCCATCACTGAAATGGAGTCTTTGGCACGCACTTTGAAACCTGACAGTACATTTCCCTCCACGACTACCGTGCCATTAAAGGAGATGTTTCCGGTGTTGAGATCCACGTCGTGAGGGACCATAAAAAGCGGTGAGACCGTTACGGCGCGTTTATGCAAAAAAACATGTCCCTGCCGCTCAGCGTAGCATTTGGATTCATCCGCACTGAGACGAACATGCTTTCCTGCTAGAAGTGCCCTGTCCCGAATCGGTTGGGTGCGTATAGGCTCGCCGTAAATATCAATTCCGGGCACACCTTCACGCATAGGAATTTTCTCAGCGAGAAGATCTCCTTCATTGATGTTATTGATGATGTTTAACTCTTTGAAGTCGATGGTTCCATCCTCGTCTTCTTCAAGATTAATAATATTATTGGTTTTGAACTTGCAGTCGATGCGGGCATTTTCACCCTCAATCACGGGAGTGCCGCGTACGATAGGTCGATCAACGACCGCTGAGTGGCTGTCATTGGCTTGAATAATCAGGTCTGCAATAACTTCTCGTAAGATCCCGTGCACGATTTTCTCTTCTTCGAGAAGGTCGTAGACCTCTGGGTCCATAAAACGTCTTTCAGGGGTTTTAGGTTCCAAGCTAAGGTAAGCATCCAAACTGCCGGGAAGAATACCAATGGAGATATCCTTCTCATCATTAGAGATCACACGAAAATAATGAACCAAAGACTTGTTTTTCATTACTCCTATTATTTCCTCTTCTTTTTCCTTAGCATGCCTTTCGTGGTTAAATCCTTCCCTCTACGTCATCCTTCGACCCGCAAAAGCCTGTTATCCTCTGGCTTGACCAGGGGATCCATCTTAAAATCAAGAATTCGAGGGATTCAGAGACTCAGGAATTCAAGAATAAAGATTTTTACGACCATCTGAATGGATCCCCCGGTCAAGCCGTAGGATGACGGAAAGGAAGAATTCAGAATACAGGAGACAGAAGCCAGAATGAAGATTTCTTCGACCATTTGTATGGATCCCCCGGTCAAGCCGGAGGATGACGGATTTTGATTTCCTATTCCGATGATGCCTCTAGTTCCGATAGTTCTTTAGTTCCTTCTCCCCTACTCCTTCTTCTTTTTCTCCTGACTCCTGGATTCTGACTTCTGAATTCATCTTCTCCTCACCTTACCGGTGTAATACTCATTTGTTTCGTGACCTCATGCTCTGAAAAGCAGGTGTGCTTGTATTCCGAGCGGACATTCATAAACGCGTGACCCACTGAGATGCTGATATTGGGATGCGTAATGCGTTTTACCTTAAGATTGGCATAGGTTCTTGAATTAAACTCTTTGGTCAGTTTGTCTTTTTTGGCCTCGAGAACGATGAGCTCAGACTCAATTCTGGATTTATTTT
>CAZRLV010000251.1:0-5709 GCA_964600955.1 uncultured bacterium | reverse complement strand
TGGAACCGGCCTATCAGGGCAACTCTTAGGGGATTTTTGATTTCCAGCCTTTTAGCGCCTCTTATACCCCCTTTAATAACGCGGTTGCGGTTAAACCCACCATCAATAATGTGCGTGCCTCGATTGCAGGGGGAGCCCGCGATCGGAGTCTGAGCGATGTTAAAGGCAATTTTACGGTATTGACCGGGGTTTTGGGAGATAGCTATGTGGTTTTTAGATCCCTCGATTTTCAACCCAGTTTCAATCCTGTAACCATTAACCGCGGTTCCTCAGTGGGAGGGGTGCAGCAGTCCCTGATTCCCAAGGCCAAGGGCGAGGCCATCTTTCATTTCTTCGAAAGGGATTTTTCTGGGCCTGTGACCTCTGTCAAAGTCTCACCCTCGTTCACATTTTTCCCGCTAGCCATGAATGATTCCGGGGTTTCAGGGGACAGCATCGCCGGTGATGGAGTTTGGACCGTTATTTCTAAAAGCGCCCCCACCGGAACTATCACTTACACCTTTTCAGTGAATGCAAAAACAAATTTCAACGATCCCCATGCTGAAAAACTAGCCACTTCACGCTCGCAACCCACGATGGTAGTTAAGTAGAAGGGTTGAAGGTTGAAAGTCTGTAGGGTGAGAGGCAAGAGAGGAAGATAGGTGCTTGGATATAAAAAACCTTTTAGCCTACAGCCTAAATCCCTCACGGCCTTTCTTCTGCTTCTTTCAGTTTTTTTTCTGGGTTGTTCTCCGCGGCGGGATGCTGGGAGAGGTGCGGGAGTTGAGGTTTTTTCGTTTCAGGATTCGCTTTTTGATGACCGGGGGCCAGGAACCTACACCTACCCGTCCTCTTTGCAGGATCGTGACGGTATTTTCGATCTAAAAAGTTTTCGGGTTCGTGATTTGGGACAAACCCTGGAGTTTTCGATTGATTTTCTAAGACCTTTGGACCGTGAAGGCCTGGAGGGGCAATCTTTTCAAAAGGGATGGGCCTTTCAACTCCTCGATATCTATATCGATACGGATGGTTTAAGAAACTCGGGCCGAACCTTTGCCCTGCCAGGCAGAAATGTTCGCTTTCACCCGGATCAGGGTTGGGAAAAAGTGATTGTTCTAAGCCCGGGTCCATCCCAGGTTGTGCGAGACTATTTAACCCGCTACAGTGAGCATCGAGGATTGTATAGGGCTCGCAACGATGTCTTGGTTCCCTCGAATGTCTATGTTTCGTCTTTTGGCCTCCTGGCGAGGGTTCCCAGAGCAGGGATCGGCAACCCTCAAGACCATTGGGGATATCAGGTTTGCCTCATGGGGTTTGACTCGGAGAACCTGGCTTTTAATGGCTTGTTAAATCGTGAGGTCAACCGTCATAACGACAATCTCAGTTTTGGGGGTGGATCAGAATTTGAAGGCAACCCCAATATTCTTGATGTTCTTTCACCCGATCGTGATTTTCAGTACCGTGTTCTCTCCAGTTTTCGTTCCCGTCCTTTTAAAGAGGATAATCTCCTGGCTGTCCTGCCTATGATCTATGCAAAAGGTAAACAAAACATAGGCAATAACCGAGGAAATAGTATGGATAGGCCCCAAAAAGGGCCTAGGTCTTCTGTTGAATCACGCTATAGAAAGCGCTTAAAGGAGTAAGATGAAACAGGTTTTCCTAGGGATAGGGATTCTCATTTGCATGATAACATCCGTGGATGCCCTTGGTGCCCGTGCGCGGGCTATGGGAGGAGCGTTCATTGGGCTGGCAGATGACGAAAACGCTGTTTTTACAAACCCATCGGGCCTATCTCAGCTCAGCAAATCGCATTACCATGTAGATGTTCTTCTCAATAATCGACGGGATTTTAGCAATGATTCCTTTGCTTTCGCCTCGCAGATCTGGGAAGGGTCTTCAAAAAAACGATTTAGTATTGAAGAATATCTGGAAAACGAGTTTCAGTTTCATACTCAGCCCAAGCGTAGATCTCGCTATAACTACGCCATTTCCATCAATCGCGACATGAAATCCAAGGATTTTATTTCGCGCATTATGAACGATAATCGAGCGGGTTCACAACTTGGACAGACGGTGGCCGCCGACACAGAGCAAACGACCGTCAATCTGGCCTTTGCCACCCGCTTTCCCATGGTGCCCTCACTTTTTGAAAAAAATCAGGTTTTTGGTGGAGTCAATTTGAAGTACTTGGAAACCAGTCGAAGCCTGGCGAGCCTGAACTCAGGTAATCGAAAAGAGGTTTTAAATGTGGGTATTTCAACCCTGATTCAAACCCCGCATAATTTCAGTCTTGGATTTGTACTGGACTCTGTCATCTCCGAGAAACTTCAAGGGGTCTCAGGGACACGGGGATCGTCGGCCAACCTCTCAGCTGGTGGAAGCTTGAGACTGGACAAGGCCAGTCAGCTTTCCCTGGACTTCACCAATCTTTTAAATGCTCCGCGGGCTACGACCCCGCAGGTCAGGGTCGGATTTGAAAGAGAGTTGATTCAGGATGAACTGGCGTTGCGGCTCGGCTCCTGGGATGGAACATTTACCCTTGGGTTTGGTATGAAACTCTTTGAAGAAATGAAGATTGATTATGGGTTTTTCAACGGCGATATTCTCAAGGAGCATTATCTCTCGGCGGCTCTACCGTTTTAGGCCACCATGTCATCCAAACTCATCTTCATATTCCTGGGCTTTGTACTTGGCTTTTTGTCTCTACCCACCTATTGTTTTTTGCGCTACGACATTCGACCTGCTGGAAAGTCTGGGTTTCTGTTTTCTCCTAAATCCGATTCCCTACTCTCTACAGCCGGTTTTGAGGGGATGTTGACGGGGGGAGAGAAAACATCCAAAGATTGCGCACGCAGTCGCTGGCTGATTAAGAGCGCCGTCTTGAAATACAATAAACTAGGCAGAAAAATGAAATCACTGACCCTCTTTGAGCTGATCGGAAAAAACCTGATTCAAGAAGTACCCAATTGTCCTGGCAACGGAACCTATTCCATGAGCTATCCAGCCAAAACCCCTCAGATTCATTGTAGTATCCACGGAATCAGTAGCGGAAAATGATAAGAACCAAGAATCCGAGGAATACGAGGAATACGAGGAATCAAAGGAAACATAGGAAGTTGAAGAGGAAGATGGATACTCTGGCTTGACCACGGGATCCATCTTCCTCTTCAATTCCACATTCCCCTGAGAGCCCCAATCATTCTTCTGGCGAAATGGCACCATCCTTTGGCCCAGGCTTCGCGGATTCTAAATCTCTTGTAATAATAGGGTTTTGGTTTTACTGAGATATAGGGGTTATGCAAAAGTCTGGATTGGGGCATGGGTTGGCGCAATCTTTCAAGCAGGGTCGCAGATAAAGCCTCTTTATTAAACAAGGGATAGATCTGACTATATCTTGCCTTGGGTTTTAAGGCCTGCTCCAGACAGGCTTCCAGAGCCTTTAGAAGCTGGCCCGGTTCAGTTGAATTCATCATCGTAGCCGCTCCTGCCTTTTCCAAAATAGGGGCAAGACAACCTCCAGGAGAGCAGAGCAGAGGAATTCCTTCTTCCATGAGCTCAAAATAGCGGGTTCGGATACAATAGCGGGCTTCAGCTGTGTCTTTGTGCAAAATTACGGCCTGGTGCACAGTCTTAAGAAATGACAGATAGCTTTCATAATCAAGCCAAGGTTTAACGGCTAACTGCTGAGGAAATCTTTTTTCTAGAGCCTTGAGGTTCTCAAGACTTTCTTTTTGATGCAAGTTACTATCAAAGGGGTGCTCACAGCCTACAAAGCTGAATAGGATCTTCGGGTTTCTTTGCATAAACTCGGGCAAAACTGCAAGAAGAGGCTGCGGGTTAAACCAGCTCCAGAATCCTCCGATCCAGGCCAGATGGATGGGCTCGGGAGTAAGCATGCGCACGCGGGGCTCCAGGTAGAACGGAATGCGAAGCATGGGAAGCTCTCCAAGATTTTTACCTGTCAGAGCATAGAGTCCCGCATAAAGATCCTCCTGCATCCTTGATGCGGTTAGAAAGAGGTCTCCCAGTCTAAGGCTATCCATCAACAGAGCCAAGTCCACTGATTGTCTGGCGCGAAAGACTTTCTCAGATTTTTCCTGAAACATGATTTGATGCTCAAGAAAAAAAGGAATGATCATGTCCACCAGACGTATACCTGAAAAATGTTTCAGTGCGTTGAGCGTGGCGAAAGTTAGGCCATTGCAGTACACCAGATCAAACTCTGACAAATCCTCTTTTCTGGGGGGATGTTGAAAAGCTTTAACTTCAAAACGCAAACCGTGAGGGGCCTTGGGTCCTTGCTTCATGGCCAGAGTGACCTGGTAGTTTTTTTCCAGCAAAGTGGCGATTTGCAGCACCCGCTTTCCGATTCCGGTAACCCTATGACCAAAGGACTCGGGGCATTGGAGAAGAGCTTTTTTCATTTAGGGGGCATCCCCAACCCTAGAGAGGGTTAGATGTTAGAAAGCCCAGGAGACTGTAACAGGGCTCCAGGAGGGGGGCCAGAGAGTAAACGACAATTTCATCATCTAGATCGGACGGTCCCAGAGCTTGCCCTATACGATAAGGCCAAAGATAGAGCAAACTAAATTGAAAGCACAGACTTGCATAGAGGAAATACGAAAAAGCCAGCTGCCAGTTACGCTTGAATAGCCGGATGACAAAACCCAGAAAAAAGCTACCCGTAAACAGAGGGAGCATGATGTTTGAGAGAATATAATTGGGAGCCATATATAGGGCGAGATCCCCTAGAAAGGTCAGGGGATGGGAAATCAGATTGGTTCTTCCCCCCAGGGCTGGTATATCTCTTCCGAGTGCCAAAGCCTGCACAACCTCAATAAGTGCATAGGCCATGATGAGTCCGAGCATTATTTTGAGAACCGCAATCGATTCATTTCTAAACAGATAAAAGATGACCACTTGGTAGAGCACCAGGGTAAAGCAAAGTAAGGTCAGGGTATGCGTGCAGATAACGTCGAAGCCTTGAAACTGTAGATTCAAGAAAACAGGGTAAAAATCTGAGGTTTTGGTGAGAATATAGAGATAGAGGAAGCTGACGGTACTGAGATAAAAACTGAGATGAAACACCAGATTCAGGGACAATCCCCGCGTAGCCAGAACAGGCCAGAGTAGTAAAGGCAGAAACGGGGCACTTAAAAGAGCCCTTAAATCAAGCGACTGGTCATAATGATAGACTGCCAGCGCGCTAGGACATAGTAGGATTAAGGTGATTAGGAGTAGGCCAATTCCATGAAAAAAGCTTAATCGGGTTGGTGCTGGAAGTTTACTGTTTTTCTTTTTCTCAGGAGCAGGACTGGGTGAAGCTATAGGCTCAATATTTTCAGTTTTGCTTTTATCTTCTTCAAGTTCTGGCAATTCGGGCAAATCGGGTTGATCCGAGGTCATGTGATCCTCCCTTTTCGGTGTTTCTTCCTCCACAGTTTCTTTGGAGTCTGATACTGAGGGAGGAGATGTGTTCTGAACTCTTGGGGGTTGGGGAAATTTAAGAAACTCATCGTCCGGCTCAGAGCCTGCAGGAAGTGCAAAAAGAGCATTTGATTCAATGTTCTGATCTATGATTTTAACTGTGTGGCCGCATTCAGCGCAAAATTTAGCACTATCCGAGGCCAGGGGAGTTTGACAAGACGGGCATTCCATGGTCCAAGTATATCAAAAAGACTGGGCTGAAATTACCTCACCCCACCCTGGCTCCTTTGAAGTTTGACAGGA
>CAZRLV010000250.1:0-5715 GCA_964600955.1 uncultured bacterium | reverse complement strand
CACATCATCCACGGCAATGGTGCCAAAGGAGATTGCGGAAAGACCCAAGAGCCCGTCTACAAGTGCTCCCTTGCCCGAGCTGGCATCGCCGCAAATGGAGAAAACCTCCTTATCATGCACAGTGAGCATAAAATTAGAAATCTTCTGACCTCGGGCTGTCATGTCGAGATTGCTGATTCGAATGGTTGCCATATTACATTCCTTATGGGGTTCTCATTTAGAGCCCTTTGTATCCCTTTTTTAAAGCTTCTCGATAATAGGAGTTTAGAATAGGAAGAAACTTGGATCGCATTTGATTTTGTGAGATCAACACCTGAAGTGTGTAATAGGTCAGTTTGCGGGATTTTCGCTTTATGCTGGCTTTTTCCACATAGAGGTCAAGCTCCAATTCGGGCCGAATGGGTCTCAAAAATCGCGGAGCCAGGGAAAACCCCTTCTGGGCATCTAGCTGGAGCATGGAGTTGATGAAATAGAGGCCGTGTTTTTTGCGCATGGCATTGGCTGGAACCCCCAGATAGTTGCGACGTCCAATAGCGCGGTCTACAATAAAACTGCTCAGTTGAGTCAGTCGTGTTAAATCAACATCTCCCACGACCTCCTCGGTGGCTTCTTTGGCTTCCTCCTCAGTCTCCTCTGTGGTATCGTCTTCATTTTCACCATCCGTTCTGGAGCCCCGTCGTCGCCTTTGTCTGGCTTTCATTCTACGGGCTCTTTTTTCCTTTCTTTCGCGTCTCAGCCTGGCCTTTTCATTTTTTCGCGCTTTGATTGCGTCTAGAACCTCTTTGTTTTTTTCTTTGTATGCCAGCTCGGTATAGCGTGCGGCGTAAAACGATTCGGGGACAAACCCAAAACTCATGCGGTGATCAAGCTCGTCGAGGTGATAATTAAAAGGCAGTTCCTCGTAATCAATGGAGTCCTCCATTTTGAAATTTGGGGGGAGGTTTTTCAAAATATTATGTTTTTGAACATTGTTAAGCAGACTATCTAGGGAACCCTCAGGCCTTAAAACCTTGCGATTAAACTCCAGAAATCGGCTGACCTGCTCCATAACTTCTCTGGCTTTTGGGCTCTTGGGGTCTTTAAGAAAGCCCTTGTAATCATCTGGCATGAGCCAGTAAAGCAACTGACATAGAAAGGCCATGCCGGCCTGATGGACCTGTTGGTTATTGGAGGCGGGGTCAGGAAAATGCAGGGTGAAGTTTTTTTGGCGTAGCAGGTTTAAAAAGTCGGCCACCTCCAGTTCTTCAAGAAAAACATCCTGAATATTAATGGGGTTCTCTTCTGCCTCTTTACCTTCCAGGATGGCACTTTCTTCAATATTTTTACGATGCAAGTCTTAATTGTTGGTAAATATCCCAGGCCGTGGCGTTGTAAACCAGGACATAGGCATCGAGATGGATGGGGATCAGGCTGTCGAGCTTCTCAAAACCGAGAGGATAGCCCAGATAATCCTCGCGTTTTAAAAAGGAATCGCCGGTTGCGTGGATTGAGGCGATCTGACTGCTGCGTCCAAATCGGATAAAGGAAGCGTCAGAAGTGAAATAGGTTAAGTGGGGCAGGTTTCCAAGCAATCGTCTGGAGTCGCTCGGAAGAAGAGGGAAGAAATCATCGACCAAGACGACATTTTCAGTGACAACGGGTTTGGACGAGTCGAAAAACAGTTTTTTATGTAGTTGTTCCGGCCCTGAAAGCGTGGCTTCAGAAAGATTCACCTTAAATTTACGAAAACTAAAACTTTTTTGCTGAATCGGCTTTTCATCCAGGGGGTGCAAATGGATAAACGAACTGTATTTCAAGGGTGCGAAAGCGGGTTGATCCCTGCCCTCGAGAATTGTAATTTTAGGGCCTTCCTCGCGACTGTCCTTGATTCCCTTGAGAATCGACATGGGATCCCCACTCTCAAGGGCGACCAGACGTTTATTGGCGGCTTTAGCCGAGCGGACCATAGCCTTGGTGGCTGTGGACATCCCGCATCCGCTGAGTAGAGCGGGACCGATGATAAGCAGGGAACATAGAGATCCAAGAAATGAGTTCTTTTTTTTTCTCATAGGGCTTGGCGGGGCACCAACCACGGAGCCCTCGAAATATCCGCTATTATTGTGTCTCATCGGGTTTTGCGGGCTTTGAATTTACGCGCGCAGCCTCTCGATCATAAAATCCCTGAAATTCCCCTTCAAGATCCTTCCTGGTGAAAAGGTTTTGCACCATGGCGATCACTTCATCTTCTTTTGAGCAGGCAATGACAGCCGGGATATGGTCGAGACCGTAAAGGTACTTCAGACGGCTCAACTTAGAATAAAAGGAGTTCATCTCAGGACCATTTTCAATTTGGTCCAAATCTACGGCGTCCAGAGTAATCGAATTTTTTGAAACATTGCCCAACCAGGACTGAATTTCACTCTGGCTGGACTGGCAGCCTGCAAGACTGTTTCTACAGATGAAGATTAGTTTGCTGATTTTCAAGTGGGCTAGTTTTTTTGCCTTTTCCAGTCCCTCTTCAATCAGGCGGTAAAGTCCATCTTTGCGGATATAGCCTTTTCCGTAGGAAAGAATTCGATCGGAGGAATCGGCCAAAACCACGGTAGGGATATAGTTCATATCCACTTTTTTTAGAAAATGACGTGTCAGTCTCAGGCGTTCTTTGGACATTCCCTTATAGCGAATCAGTTTGAGCTGCTCAGAGAAATGCTCCTTTGCCTGATCAATTACAGGGTTCATAAGATAACAGGCCGGGCAGTTTGGCGAAGAGAAGTAATAAAGCCTAGGTCGCGAGGAGTAAGGCGACGCTTCGGCTAACCCAAACCCATAAATCCAACAAAAGATAAAGAATATTGTTCTTAGAATCATTTTAGCACTGCCCTAGTATATCCCGACTGCCTGTCTCATTCCATTTTTGCCTTTTTCGTGCCTTTCGTGATGTTCGTGGTTAGAATCTTTTTCATGAGTTATGAATCGTTTTTACATAGGGTTTCCAATCCGCCACGTTATATCAGTTTGGAAAAAAACAGAGTGATCAAAGACCCCAGTACCGTGAAGGTGCGTTTTGCCTTATGCTTTCCTGAGATTTATGAGATCGGCAGTGCCCATCTGGGCTTGAAAATTCTCTATCATTTATTGAACCGGGAGCCTGAGTTTTGCGCAGAGCGCTGCTTTGCCCCCTGGACGGATATGGAAGCAGAGCTTCGTAGTCGCGGTCAGACTTTGCTTAGTCTGGAAACTGAGACCCCCTTGGCGGAATTTGATTTTCTGGGATTCTCACTACAGTCTGAGCTGACTTTTACGAATATCCTCAATATGCTGGACCTTTGCGGACTCGAACTTCTTGCAAAGGATCGTTTAGATTCTGATCCCATCGTCTTGGCTGGAGGGCCTGTAACTTCCAATCCTGAACCTTGCGCAGACTTCATAGATGCTTTTTTGCTCGGTGATGGCGAAGAAGCTGTTTTGGAATTGGCCCATCTCTATCAAAAAGCAAAAGCAGAGGGCCTGGGTCGGGAGGAAATTTTACGTCAAATAGCCAAGATCCCGGGCTTTTATGTTCCAGGGCTGTATAAGGAGAACTTTAGCCCTGATGGGACCTACCAGGGTGTAAGCCCCAAGATTGATGATCTTCCAGAGCAGATTGAGCGCCGCTATATTAAAGAGCTTGATGTCGATCTTTATCCAAGGGCACCCGTCATTACACATATGGCCAGTATTCAGGATCGTCATGTTGTGGAGGTGGTACGCGGTTGTACTCAGGGCTGTCGTTTTTGTCAGGCGGGTTATATCTACCGGCCCATTCGAGAACTTTCAAAGACAGCCATTCTCAAATTAGCAAAATCCGGGCTTGAAAATTCGGGTCATGAAGAACTCGGGTTGGTTTCTCTATCCACGGCGGATTATTCGGATTTCACCTCTATGGTGGGGGAAGTAGCGTCCATGACAACCCCCAAAGGGGTTAATATCTCTCTACCTTCCCTGCGTGCGGACCGAGTGTCCGTAGAGGCCGCCGATATTGTCAGGCAGGTCAAGCATTCAGGCTTTACCTTTGCGCCAGAGGCGGGATCTTTGCGGCTCCGTCGCCTGATCAACAAAAACATCTCTAATGAAGAACTGCTCAGTTCCATTGCTCTGGCCTTTAAAAAAGGTTGGAATGTTATCAAGCTTTATTTCATGGTGGGACTGCCCACAGAAAAATACGAAGATCTTAAAGAGACCGTCGAACTGATTGCCAAGATCGAGGCTTTGGCCAAAAAAAGGGGGCCGCGAACTAAGCTGCATCTCAGTTTTGGAGTTTTTGTTCCCAAGGCACATACTCCATTTCAATGGGAAGGGTTTCCTGACATTGATGAACTCGAAAACCGCATCCGGTTCTTGAGGCAGCGTGTGGCCTCAAAGCGTGTACGCTTTCGCTGGCAAAACCCCAAAATCGCCCATTTTGAGGCCCTGGTTTCCAAGGGCGATCGATCCCTGGGGCGTGGATTGCTTCAGGCGTTTCGCGATGGTCATCGCTTTGAGGGGTGGACTGAACATTTTCACTACGAAGACTTGATGGAGAGTTTTAAAAAAGCGGGGGTTGATATTTTGCTTTGGGGGGCAGAGAAGTCCTTGGATCAGCCCCTGCCCTGGGATCATGTGGACTCCAAAATCAAGAAAAAATTTCTCATGTTTGAGCGTAAAAAAGCTTTTCGTGAAGAGAAGGTTTCAACCACAGACTGCCGCTTTGGAGATTGTCATCATTGTGGTGTACCGGGCTCCGGCGAGGATATCAAGCTAAAACACTGGCCCCCCAAGGAGCCGTCTGAAAAACAGGCCGTGACTGCCAAAAAATCCCCCAATCAGGAGCAGGAAGGCAGAGTTCGAGGAAATTGTCAGCGCTACAGGGCCTATTATACCAAGAAGGGGTTGGCCCGTTTTTTAGCGCGTCAGGATGTGGTCAGGCTATTTCAAATGGGGATCAAGGCCTGTGGGTTTCCCGTCTTATTTTCCAAGGGCTTTTCTCCCAGGCCGGTTCTACAGTTTGGCCCGGCCTTGCCTCTAGGGGTGGAGTCAGAGGCCGAAGTTTTGGACCTGTGGTTGGTTGAGCCGCTGTCTTTAGATGGGTTTTTCAAAATGAACCAACACTTACCTGAGGGGGTCGAGGTTTATGAGTTTTCTGAGGTGGGGTCGAGCGATAAGAGCCTGTCTGTTCTTTTCCCATGCGCGCGCTACCAGGTTCAGATAAACCCCTACCGTGAGGAAACCCTCAGAAGGCTTGCGCAGTGGAGAGAGCGCGACAGCTTTATGGTAGAGCATCGTGAACGTATGATTGATTTAAAGCAGGCGATTTTAAAGCTTGAGCTGCAGGGGGACCGTCTAATTTTGGAGGTTTCGGTTACATCCCAGGAGGGGATCAATGCCAACCCTTTATTGGTCTTGGAAAAGGTCTTTGGGTTTGATCCAGATCAGATTGCGGGAATCGGTTTGGTGAAAAAGGCTAGCTTTTAGAGATCTCTATCTTCTCACCTGCGGCCCAATGACTGTCAAGATCATAATGATCTCTGGCGTCCGGTGAAAATAAATGCACGACCACGACCCCAAAATCCACGAGGTTCCAGATTTCGCTCTTGGCCTCTCCGCGGTTTAAGGGGCGGACCCCCTGAACTCTGGCCATACGCGTAATATGATCTAGAAGAACTTTCATCTGAGTGAAGGATCCCGCAGTTCCAAGAACCATATAGTCTGTGATCGATG
>CAZRLV010000249.1:0-5722 GCA_964600955.1 uncultured bacterium | reverse complement strand
TTCAGCCCTGCCCAGAGTTCGTCCCAGAGAGCGTACGCGCCGAGTCTTACTTGAAGGTGATGTTCCTACGCCCATCAATCCTCCTCCAGGCTGCTATTTTTCCACACGCTGCCCCGAGGTTTTACCCATTTGTAAGGAAATTGAGCCGTCGATGAAGTGGGTGCGAGGAAATCATGTTTGCAAATGTCATCTGGTTGATGATCGAAGGCGCTCAGACAAAGGCCCTCCAGGAGAAAAGGGTGATCGTAGAACTGGGGAACTTTTCCCCAAATCCAAGCCAGATTCCGTGATTGAGTTGTAGAGGAATCAGCCGGTACAAAGGATAGATATGGATCGATATTTAATAGAAGGCGGAGTCCCTCTTAAGGGGGAAGTGGCGGTTTCAGGGGCCAAGAATTCCGCTTTGAAAATAATGGCCGCCACTTTGCTTTTGACTGAGAAAGTGCGCCTGACCAATGTTCCCAATCTTCAGGATATTCGAACCATGAAAAGAGTTTTGGAAACTCTGGGAGAAAAGATCGAATATGACAACGAGTCCAAGATCATGGATATTGACCCCTCGGGTGTGCATAAGACCATGGCACCTTACGAACTGGTTAAGACCATGCGGGCGTCCATTCAGGTTATGGGGCCATTATTGGCCCGCTTCGGACAGGCTGAAGTCAGCCTGCCGGGAGGGTGCTCCATTGGACCCCGGCCTGTAGATTTTCATTTAAAGGCCTTTTCAGAGATGGGAGCCTCCATATCGACGGAGCATGGGTATATTCGAGCGGTAGCGTCTCCCTTGCGAGGGGCTAATATTTATCTTGATTTTCCGAGTGTAGGAGCCACTGAAAACGTGATCATGGCCGCCAGTCTTACCCAGGGGACAACCGTGATTGAGAATGCGGCCCGCGAACCTGAAGTTGAAGATTTATCACGGTTTCTAAACGGCTGTGGGGCAAAAATTGAAGGCGCTGGAACCGAGCGAATTGAGATTCAGGGGGTTGATTCATTGAGCTCGCGGGAACATCGAATCATGTCCGATCGCATTGAAACCGGGACTTTTGTGCTGGCGTCCTGTATCACTCGCTCGCCTCTGGATGTCATTTATCCGCCACAAGGCACCTTGGAAATATTTTTTGAGAAACTCAAGGAGTGTGGCAACGAATTTGAGTTTCTTGAAGACCGCGTGCGTATTTTTCCCTCTAGCCAACCGCGTGGCATTCAATTTACCACCCGTCCTTACCCGGGTTTGCCAACCGATCTTCAAGCTCCATTGATGGCTTATTTGTCAACGGTTCCTGGAATTTCCAGCATCACCGAGGGTGTTTACGAAAATCGATTTTTGCATATTTCAGAGCTAAATCGCATGGGGGCGAGTATTCAGCTTGAGGGAAATCGCGCCTTCATCACGGGAGGTGCGCCTTTAAGTGGAGCCCCCGTTATGGCTTCAGACCTGCGCGCGGGTGCAGCTATGGTTCTTGCGGCTTTGACGGCATCGGGACAGACAGAGGTGTCGCGGGTTTATCATATTGATCGGGGCTATGAGAGAATGGAGACGAAACTCCAAGCCCTTGGGGCAAGAATTCTAAGAGCATAGTTAGGGTTCCATCCTTGCAATTTATTTTGTTCAAGAGCTATAATTGCGGCCGTGGAAGATTGTCCGAGTGGTTTAAGGAGGCGGTCTTGAAAACCGTTGTGGGCGAGAGTTCACCGTGGGTTCGAATCCTACATCTTCCGTAGTAAATGGTTACAGGAGACTTGGCCGAGCGGCTTAAGGCGCACGCTTGCTAAGCGTGAGTAGGCAACTACCATGGGTTCAAATCCCATAGTCTCCGTTTTTTACTAGCGAGAAAATCGATGGGGAGCATTGATTTTTTTCTGGTTCTTGAGCAAATGAATGGTAAACGGTGAGATCAGGAGAGATCGAAGAGCGCGATAAGATCTACGACTACCTCGGGAAGACCGAGGGCGGGATCTCTTCGCATCAGATCTGTGAGCAATTCTTCGAAAATCACCTAACCGGAAATCCTGAGCGTCATATCAGGCGTCTTTTAACGGGTGATCCACGTTTCTCCGAATCTAGTCCTGGAAACTGGGGTTTGGCTGAGTTTTCTACGGGAACCGAGACGCTAGACCGGATTCGTTATTGCATCTTTGATTTAGAGACTACCGGAGGGGTTCCCCCCTTGCACAGAATCATTGAGATCGGTGCTGTCATCTTGGAGGGTGGCAAAGTGGTGGATGAGTTTCAACGACTGGTTCAGCCAGGACGACCGATTCCAGACTATGTGCGCCGACTGACGGGAATCCAGCATGCAGATCTTAAGCAAGGAGTAGAGGTTGAAAAAGCGCTTGAGGATTTCGAGCGTTTTTCGGCTGGGTGCGTTCTGGTGGCTCATAATGCGGCTTTCGATGTAAATTTTTTGCAATTTGAAATGCGCAGAGTTCTATCAAAATCTCTGGTTACCACAGATAATCTTTGCAGTCTCAAGCTTTCCAAGTATCTTGTTAAAGATTCCCCGGCCCATAAACTTGAAGTGCTCTCACAGCATTTTGAGGTTGAAGTGAAAGATCGTCACCGTGCTTTGAGTGATGCCCGTATGACCGCCGGGGTCTTTATTAAACTGCTTGAGATTCTCAATGAGAGGACTCAGCTCAAAACTCTCGCGGATGTGCGTAAGTTTTCGGTTCGGGCTCGGTCCTCGTATTTTCCGTCCTGTATGGTTTCTCCCGAACAGCTTGATGACTTGATCGATGGTTGCGGTGCTGTGTATTTTTTAAGTGAAGCCGGTAAACGACTGCATTGCCGTCCCTCTCTTTCGGTTCAGAAGGATCTGAAGTCCATTTTCTATGAACGGACGCGTCGTAGCGGTTTTTTAAAGCGCCTTCTTAAGCGTTCAAAGAGCATCATAGTCACACCCCAGATCAGTTATCTGAACGCTCTTTTGGCGGCTAATAAATTCCAGGCTCAGCGGGGTCGTGATCGAGATCTCTGTGTTGATAAAAGTCCGGTTTATTACTTAAAGATGAGTCATGCAAAATCACAGGAGGTTTTGGTGACATCGCGCAAATTAAGAGACGATGGAATCTACATCGGCCCCTTTGATTCCATGAAAGATGCCTCTGCACAGATGAAAAAGGGGTTTGTGAAGAAGGGCGTGGGTTATCAGAGGTTTCCTCCCAAATCTGGAGTTGAGGGAGTTTTTGCCTTTCAAAATGGAGACCTCTATAGGCATCTCCAGGCCAGGAAGTTTCACACGAATAAGACCGCCAATCTAATTGTCAGCGTAGCCAACGGATCCGACAGGATTCAGCTCATGTTTATGCGTGAAGGATATCTGGTCAAACGCCGCAATATGGACTTCAAAGAAATGGAAGAGCATGCGGTAGAAAACGTATTTCGTGAGATTCTAAAATCATATTATGTGGATCGGCCCTTGAACGATATTCTAGGAAAACCAACCCCTATCAAGGGCATGGAATACGATATCATCATGCGTTGGCTAAATAGCGTGGCCTCCAAAGAACCCAGCTGCAAACTCCGCTTTCTAAACAATGGAGATCTTAGGGATATCCACTCCAACCTGGTCAAATCTCTGGCAAAAGAGCTGATCTGGGAGAGAGTCGAAGAAAACCGCTAAGCTTCGGTCTAACTCCTAGCCCTCAGGGGACCCATCCTGGAAGAAAGGCTGTAAGGCTGAGGGCTCTAAGGCTTATAGGTGAAGAAAAGATGGATCCTGAATGTAGGGTGAGACATGCACCAACCAAGGATGATGCAGTTGGGTTTCCTCATTTCATTGTTCCGATTGGTTCGATTACTCCTGTTGCTTCCTTTTCTTCTCCGACCTCAAAACCTTACAGCCTAACCCCCTTAGAGCCTTCTTCCCTGACCATTTGTATGGATCCCCCGGTCAAGCCGTAGGATGACGCGGTGGGGTTTTCATAGATTTGACGCTACAAAGTTTTAATAGGACAGCCCTGCTAATCCCCCTCAGCCTAAAAATCTTTCCCCAAATTCCTTGATTCACCTCAAGGCTTTAATTTGAATATGAAGGGTTTTTCGTTGTCTTTGAGTGCGGCGAAATTATAGATGGTTTTTTTTCCGGTTTCGTGGACGTGGCGGGTTACGCCGAGGCCGGATTCATCGACCCAGTACACGATGGTTTTGGTTTGTAGATTGCCGCTGGGGTCTAGATTGACGACCTTGAGGCTGTAGACTCCCTCGGCTTCCTCGGTGATGCCTTCTGAGGAGCGTAAATCCTGTTTTACTCTTGCCTCTAGTCTGGCCATGAGACCGTAGAGTTCCTGTTGGCGGGCTTCTCTGGTGGAGGATTGTGTCAGGTGCGAAAAAATCAAGAATGCGCTAGATACCACGGTGATCATGATTGCGCTGGCGATTAGAATTTCTACCAAAGTGAAAGCTTTCATGGATTTCACTTGGAATCCTTCGTCTTGGATAGAGGCTCATCTTGAAAAATAAAACGTCCCTTGATGCGCAAAACATCGTTTGGATCCTTTTCAAGAAAACTGCCCACAAATTTAACCCGCTGTCCTTTGTCCAGTCTTTTGAGAACCTCGCTATCTTGAACTTCGACCTCATACTGAGCATTTTCAGAAGAGACTCTCACCAGTCCATGCGCTGGATCCAATTCCTGAATCAGACCTTTGCCCTTGAGTACGCGTTTGTTTTTTAATGTAAAAGGCGAATTAGACGGGGCTGAATACTGGGTTCGTTTTGTTGAATTTGAAGCGGATGAAGGAAGGATCCAAAAAATAGAAATACAGAGTATTAAACCACAGGCAGTAGCGATGCCGATGGATGGTTTTGATAGCCTGCTCTTAGTGGAAGTTGTCGGAGCTTTTTCTAGGGATTGTAAAACCTTATCTTTCAGATCGGATGCGACCTCATCGATTTCTGTGATGGGTTCTGTAGTGCTTTGATTGAGATGCAGGGGTTTTATGCCCAGATTTTCCATCAGGAAATACGCGAGATCACTCAGCCTTTTCTTTTTTTGTCCATCGTGCATTTTCTGAGTAAGAATGAGCAATCGATCCAGACATTGAGCGTCGCCATGAATTTCAAGATAGCTTACGCAGGCTTTAACAATCTCTTGACGTATCTCTGACTGTAGAAGATCTAGAACCTGAAACTGCAGCTCTTTAGGGGGGTTATCCCATCGATTCAATTCGAGAACAAAGCTGGAAACAGAATTCAAGTCTCCCTGAGAGAAGCGTTGCATAATTTCGAGGGCGAGGGAGGTATCCCTGGCTTTAATCATCTCCATTCCACTGCAAAGAAGCCGTACGGTAGCAGGGTCTTCGAAGTTGGCCTCTTTGGCAACAGATCGTAAATGCTCCAGTACGCGCTGATCCTTAAGGATGACCAGTGCTTCGACGGTATTGGAGGCGACTCTGGGGTTATTATGACTAAGGTAAGGCTCAAGGGTCTCCCATTCATTCTGAGTGGAAATCTGAGCCAGAGACTTGACTGCTGTTGCCAAGACAAAAGGGTCTAGCCCAAGAGATTTCGATTGTAGAAGAGATCTTAGAAAGTCTGGGAGAGGGCCGCCAAAGGAAGTCCGCGAGATCTCCCGCAGGATCTGAAGTGTACCCTGATGATCTGCATTTCTTACTTTTTCTTTAAGCTGGTTAATAAATTCCTGTTCCCGCTCGTCTGAAACGGTCTTTACCTGCGGATTGCCAGAATCGGGCTCTTGATGAGACTTGGGTGGAGCCT
>CAZRLV010000248.1:0-5737 GCA_964600955.1 uncultured bacterium | reverse complement strand
GTACCTTAACCTCGCGTGCTTTTCATAATGACCAGCTTGGCCCCTTTCTCAAGACTCTTACCGAGGTTTGTGAGATGGAGATGGCCCTACCCATGAATACGGGTGCAGAAGCCGTTGAAACGGCTCTCAAAGCGGCTCGTAAATGGGCCTACCAGATTCGTGGAATCGAGAAGGATCGGGCTGAAATTCTGGTCTGTGATAACAATTTTCATGGACGAACGATCACGGTGGTCAGTTTTTCTACAGAAGAGGCTTATCGTGAAGGCTTTGGACCTTTTACTCCGGGGTTCAAATCCATTCCTTATGGAGATTTAAAGGCTTTTAAGGCGGCTTTGAGTCCCAATACGGCCGCTTTTTTGGTTGAACCCATTCAGGGAGAAGCTGGCGTTGTGGTTCCTCCAGATGAATTTATGGTGGAAACATCGAGAATTTGTAAAGACAAACGGATTCTTTTTATGGCCGATGAGATTCAGACCGGGTTGGGGCGCACAGGTAAATTGTTTTGTTGCGAACATTACGGGATTCGTCCGGATGTTTATATTCTTGGAAAAGCACTGGGGGCAGGGGTTTATCCCGTTTCTGCCGTGGTCTCCTCCAAAGAGATTCTAGGGGTTTTCAAACCGGGTGAACATGGTTCGACCTTTGGGGGGAACCCTCTTGGAGCGGCTGTGGCCCGCGAAGCTCTGCGGATTCTGACTGAGCAGGATCTGGCACGGCGTTCCCTGGATTTGGGAGAGGCATTTATGTCTCGCCTAAAAACCTTGAGGTCACCCATGATCCAGGAAATCCGGGGTAAGGGGCTTATGATTGGAATCGTACTCAAACCCGAGGCAGGCGGAGCCAGACGATTTTGTGAAGGCCTTAAGGCGCGTGGGGTTCTCTGTAAGGAAACCCATGAGCATGTCATTCGCATTGCTCCACCGCTTACGGTGACCCAGGAAGAATTGGATTTTGCCTGGGATGCCCTGGTGAAGATTCTTTGGTAGCCATGAAATTGGAAAAAGCTTTGTTCTGGAGTATTTATGAGGCTCTACTAGACCCGATTCCAGCCGATATCAAAGTAGTTTCAGTTTGTCAGGGACGGCGTTGGACCTATGTCGAGGCCGAATCCGGGGTTGGCATGGCCCTGAGTGACACCTCCGGTGTACGTGAGCCATTCCAGAATCCTGAAAAACTAAAACTCAAAGATCTGGCAGGTTGGGTTCGTTCCTGGGATTTTTCTAAAGCCTCTATAGGGTTGGCTGCTGTTAACGCATTCTGGAACCAGGACTTGCAATCTAATCTGAGTTTTCCGGCTACAACTCGGATTCAACGAGATTCTTTAAGCCAATGGGTTTGCGAAACCTATGCCGGAAAGTCAGTCACCGCAGTGGGACATTTTTCATTTGTGCCAAAACTGGCAGAGAGTTGCGAGTTGAGTATTTTAGAGCGTAGTCCAGGGCCGGGAGATCTGCCAGATACAGCTTGCGAAGTCTTGCTTCCAGACCAGGATCTGGTTTTGATCACAGCCGCAACGCTGGTAAATAAAAGCTTTGTACGTCTCTCTCAACTCGTCAAGGGAGACGCCATTTTGCTAGGGCCTTCCACTCCCCTTTGCCCAGGATTTGCAAATCACGGGATTTCTCAGCTCTCGGGTTTAATCATGCGGGAAACTACTCAACTGATGGACCAAATTCGCACCGGAGCCTCACGTGAGATTTTTCAGGGAAATTTGACGCAACCTTTGTCCGTTAGACTTTAAAAACGGTATTGGGCGCTGGCTACGAAATTTTCCTGGCTGCGGCTGAAGAGTTTGTCATAGTCTCCGCTTGTGATATAGGCGAGTTGAAATGTACTGGTATCCAGGGAGACTCGCAGGCCAGAGGCAAAGACATCACCATCATAATCGTAAAGCCAGTCCACATTTTTTCCCAGCCGGACTTCTCCACCGACAAAAGCGAAAAACGGATCCGGGTTGCCCACGGTTTCCAGGCGGTTCAATTGGCCTTCGGGGTTGGTATTGACTCTGCGCATGCGGTAGCCGCCAAAGGAGGCCACACCGAAAGGTCTACCGGAGAGGACATCTTCCTCTTTGAGTGGATCACCACTGTAATTTCCGCCGATGCCCATATAAAAGGGTCTCCAGCCTGTAGATGCGGCCAAGGAAAGGTAATCGGTTCTCGAAGAAGGTAGGATGAATGAAAAGGCCACAGGTAAGGAGTCTGATGGGATCTGATATTTCATACTCCAATACAGGCGATCTCTGCGTTCTATGGCACCTGTGAAAAATTCCTGGGCCACAGCGACCTCGATCTGGTCTGTGACTCCGCCGGCCAGGGCTGTAAAATGTCTAGCTCCCTGATCCACGGCAAGTGTTGATGAGTCTTTTTGCTGAAAGAAATTTGCAGAATAATAAAGACTGGCGTCTTCAATGGGGCGTGTAAAAGGCGATGGGGTGAAAATAGCTCCGGAGAGCCCAAGGTTCGTGGAAAAAATGTCATGGGTGAGAGCACTGAGGGGGTGAACCCACAGCATGCAAAGGAGGAGGCCGCTGATTCTAATCGCCATAATTCTTCGAATCCCGGTCAAACCGAAAGGGGCTGTCCGGCTTAGTCTGTGACAAGTCTCTTAATTGATTTTACCTATCATTTCGGCCTCTTTGATGGTAAAACTTAGGGTCATGCTGGAAGTCTTGCAATCACCTCCCGACTTCGTCACTCCATCCCCTTTTGATGGCCTTGTCCCAGTGAGTCCTCAAACATCTGTGCGTCATCAGTTCTCAGAATTCTTCACCTGGGATTCTCGTGTGTATCGACTTTGGCAATCAACCTCGTCTGAAGGGTCCGAGTCTCTTTTATGGAAGACCCCTCACGAACGGGTCCTGCAGCATGTGATCGCAGAGTATGATTGGCAAAATTGTTTACACCCCCTGGACCTTGAAAACTGGGTAGCTGTTTTTAAGTTTTTTGCCTGGGGAGATTTATTTCAGAGCCAGCTTTTTAACGCTTCTGAGGAGTCCTTGCAGAAACAATGGGAGATGGTCAAGTCATTGGATCAGGATGAGCGAAATTTAATGTGTTCTGGGCGCATGGATCCAAGACTTTGCGCTTTTCTCAAGAGTCGCGGCTTTAAAATGAATGGCTTTTTTCACTGGTGTTTTAAGAGCATGAAGCTTAGTTATAACTCCCAGATAGAAGTTGTAGATCGCTTTTCGCGATTTTTTCGACGCGAGGGGATTAACGCTGAGGACTATCTTCTTGAAAATCATGAGATCCTTGAACGCAAAGCTCAGTCTCGTCAGCAGTTTATGGTTTTTATGTCCCAATTAACCTCGCCCCGCTACCATGAATTCAAGGAGAAAAAACTGGCACTGAGCCATGGACTGGTTCTTCCCGCAACCATGAATGCGACCATGGATGATACCTTAGAAGAAGACTGGGTGGAGCTGAACATCAAGGTGGAGTCCCTGGGGGAATTATCTGCCGTAGCAGACTCACTGAATGACCCCAAAAACAAAAAGGTTTTTACCGAGTTGTTTGGCGAAGATTTAAGAGAAGAGTTTTAACAGCGAGAACCACGAAAGGTACGAAAGAAGAAAGATGAATTCTGCTTTGTTTGAGTATATTTTTTTGGATCGCGAAGTTCGGGATTTTCGGGTGGTGGATCAAGTTCGCCGGTCTTTTCCCGATCAGGAAATCCAGTTAGTTGAAGATCGACATGCAATGGAATCTTGCATTGATCGGTCGAGTCCCCGTACGCGGATCAACTCCGGTAAGAAAATCCTTTATCTCAATAATTACAAGGGCGAAATTGTTAAATACTGCCCGGCACGCAGTACAGGTCCCTATCTTTGCTGCAATCTGCATACCATCAATCTTATGTCCAATTGTGTTTACAATTGTGTTTACTGTATTTTGCAGTCCTGCCTGACCAATCCCGTTATGCAGGTCCACTGTAATTTGGATGAAATCTTTGCGGGACTGAAGGAGTTTGATCTCCAGGCAACACCGGGCACCCGTATCTGCACTGGTGAAATCGCCGATAGCCTGGCCTTGGAGCCCTGGCTGCATCAGGCTCTGTTTTTGGTTGAATTCTTCTCAAAAACGAAAAACCTTTTTCTTGAACTGAAAACCAAATCCGATCATGTTGACCATCTTTTGGAGCTGGAGCATCGTGAGCGAACCATTGTTTCCTTTTCAATTAATCCACAGTCCGTTGTGCAGTCCGTGGAGTATCACACCGCAAGCCTTGATCAGCGTCTTCAAGCGGCTCGAAAACTTCTCAACCATGGATATCGTGTTGCCTTTAATCTGGACCCCATTTTGTATTATCAAGGCTGGAAACAGGATTATTGCGATTTATTGGATCGACTCAGTCAGGAATTTAATGGTTCTGAAATCGCCTGGATCCATGTTGGTCTTTTGCGTTTTGTTTCAGGGCTGGATGGCTTAGCTCGCCAGCGGTTTCCCGGGTCTACTGTTTTTGATCAGGAGTTTATTCAAGGGCCGGACAAAAAATATCGCTACCCTCGTCCCATCCGTGATGAGATCTATGATTTTGTTTTAAGCCGTCTGAAAAACTGGGATTCCAGACTGCCGGTTTATACCTGTGTTGAGAAGGCTTCACACTGGAAACGGCATTATGATGAGGTTCCCGCTAGCCTGGAGGCAGTGAATTCCCGTATTATGGAACGGGTCTGAAAGAGTGAGTATGCATCCAATTGTAAAAGGCTTTATAGATTCTATCCAGGTGTCCAGGGATTCGGTACAGTATTTACGCAGTATCGAGGAAATTAGGGAATCCACCTGTATTGCTGTTGTGATCCGAGAATCTGCGCCCACTGAACTTGACCTGCTTTCTCCACTAACTCGGATTCTCGAATCTCTCGACTCTGGCTCTGATCTGGATTTGGTCCTTTGTAGCTGGGGTTCTTTCTCAGAAGGGGAGAAAGCAGTGCATCGATGTTTTCAGGAGCGGGGAACTTCATATTCAGTTCTAATGACGACTCCCCGTTGCCATGGATTCCCTTTTTCATTGGGTGCCAAAGAGTTGGTTATGGGTGACCGCGGTGGATTTCGACCCTTTCAAGGGAACTTCAGGAAAGGAAAAAAGACGATTCAGTACAGTGCTTTGCAAGCCTTTGGAAAGCTTTTTCCCGACGATCACCTTCTAGATCAGTTCCCGGTCCATGACGTTTTGCCTTTGATGGCACGCGCCGACTTTGAGCGAAACAAACTTGCCAGGATAATGGAATTTCGCCAAAATAAGCTAAAAGCCGAGCTTGAGGCCGCAATCATTGAATCCTTTATGGAGCCTCCTATGGGGCCCGATATTGATTTGGATCGCAGAGATCTGAAGTCTCTTGGGCTTGAGGTTGTGTTTGCGGAACATAGCGGGATTCTCGGCACTCTGACCGAGATAGAGGGTTATTATCGAACCATGATTCAATTATCGACGATTTTGGAAGGCATGCACCAGACTCATGCTCAGGGTCAAGGCGAGTCTGAAGGGGTAAGTCGTGAACTGCCCTTTAAATCACGAGCCGAGCTTTTGGCTATTGTTGAATCGGTAAAAACCCGTTTTCTTTGTTTTCGCATCAGTAATTTACCGCCGGATGGTCAAGACACGATTGTCTGGGCCGAGAAGCTCTAGAGCATTTTTCAGAAATTTATAGCCACGGATAGCATGCCTGCAATCCAGGTTCTGGATCGTCTTTGGATTTTCTGTTCAGCCTGGATTGACTAGTACTAAGGGGTAC
>CAZRLV010000247.1:0-5743 GCA_964600955.1 uncultured bacterium | reverse complement strand
ATTTAGCTTTTTATCGAGTGTTAGAACCCGGATCTCAAGGTCTCCAAGAGCAGAGATCGTCGCGTGGCATTTGGGTTCAATCAGGAGGGTGGAATCCTGGCTGATGATCAGAGCGGGTCCCTCGATTTGATCTTTCGCATAAAGAGAATCCAGGGCATAGATCGGAGTGTCCAGCCACCCCTGATCAAAATAGCAGGGTCTGGAATCCATTGGGGATGGGGGCTCTGTTGATTTCTTAATTTCAGGGCGCTGAACATCCCCGGTTTTTTGAGTGAAATCCACGCGGATTTCGTCCACTTGAATTCGGAGCTTTCCCAGACTGAACCCAAAGAGTTTACGATGTTGCTCTAGAAATTCCTGTCCAGGGTCCTGGCCTTTTACATACGGAATCATCAAGGCCGTCTGAGTTCCCTCAAACCGCAAATGCAAGAACTTCTCAATGTCCGAGAGCTCTGGCTCTTTTGATGACTGTGATCGGATCAATTCTCTAAAATATGCGTCTAGTTTAGGCTTTGTGGCCTCTGTAAGCTCCAGTTGGGCGGAGCGGTAAACCTGGCGCGATGGATTGGCATGATGCAGGCCGATGGCTGAGAGAATGCCTGCATGGCGGTGAATATGTACGGTGCTGATTCCCAGGTTTCTGGCGATAGCGCAGCCGTGTTGCCCACCCGCCCCTCCAAAACAGGCCAAATCATGGTCTTTTGGATCAAAGCCGCGTGCGATGGAAATTTCCCGGATGGGTTTTATCATGGACTCGTTTGCGACCTCGATAAATCCAAGAGCCACCTCTTCAGGGGTTAATGTTTTTTTACCCTCTTGTGCCAGGTCATGATTGATTTTCTCGGTTAGCTTAAAAAAGCCGGTTTTAGTGGCCTCAAGGTCTAGCGGGTCTAAGTGATCCGGCCCGAAAATTTTGGGAAAATAATCCGGTTGAATCCGTCCCAGGAAAACATTGGCATCTGTCAGGCTCAAAAATCCATTTTTTCGATAGCATAAAGGTCCAGGATGGGCCCCGGAGCTCTCCGGTCCAACTTGCAAAAGTCCGTGGCGGTAGAGGAGCCGGGATCCACCGCCTGCCGCAACCGTGAGGATGTCAAGCTGTGGTGTTTTGACTGGAAGATGATGGAGTCGATGATTGAGGCTGAGGTTTAATTTGCCATCAAAGCGTGAGACATCCGTTGATGTTCCTCCCATATCAAAACCGATCAAAGGCTTTTTACGGTAAAAACTGCGCGCATATCCAAGAATTCCTCCCGCGGGTCCTGAGAGCAGGGAATTAGACCCCTTGAATTCATCGGATTTACAAAGTCCCCCATGCGACTGCATAAAAAGCAGGTTTTTTTGAGGAAATGGTGTTTTGAACCCTAGCTGAAACCCTTGTACATAATCACGAATCAGCGGTGAAAGGCAGGCATCAAGGACCGTGATATTTCCGCGTTCGAGAATTCTGATCGAGGGCATGATTTCATGTGAAACGGAGATCTGCTTAAACCCAAGAGAGCGTGCCAAATCTCGAACAAGGATTTCATGGTCCTTGAATTCGTAGCCATGCATGAGAACGATGGCCAATGCACGCATTCCCCGTTGATAGGCCTTTGATAGGTCAGATCGGATGCGTTCCAGATCCGGAGGATGAAGGATTCTAAATCCCTCGCGGGTTGGCAAAACGCGTTCATTGACTTCAAGGACATCCTGATAAAAAGCCTTCAGTGGTGGGATTTTCAGATCAAAGAGGTTGGGCCGGCTTTGGTCCCCAATCTGTAAAAGGTCTTTGAGCCCGTGGGTAATAACCAATAGCACGGGCTCCACCTTGCTCTCCAAAATAGCGTTGGTCGCAAGAGTGGTTCCCATGCGTATCCATTCAAAGTTTCCAGGCTCTAAAGAGAAGCCTGGAGAAGGGTTAAGATCCACTCTGGAGCAGATGCGCCGCAGTCCTTCAAGAGCTGCGTCGTCATAGTGATCAGGGTCGTTTGAAAGGAGTTTTTCCTGGAAAAAACACCCTGAAAATTCGGCGTAAACATCTGTAAAGGTGCCTCCACGGTCAATGGAAACTCTCAGTTGATCTTTCTTCATTCTTAGATCCTGACCCTGAAACCGTCATTACCCACTGGCCTCTGCCTGCTCAAGCTGGTATCCTGACCCTGCGCAAAGGAGTAGTTATGACTGAATCAAAAGCCGCGCGTGGCAGAAGCAGGGTAGCGATTCTTGTAGCTGATGATACCGCTTATGTAAGAATTATGCTCTGTAAAATGCTAGAGCCCATGGGGTTTGACATTCTCGAGGCTAAAAGCGGGGCCGAGGCGGAACAAATTCTTGGTGAGAATAAGAATATCAGTCTTTTATTGCGGGACATTCAAATGCCTGGTCAGGATGGCCTTGAGACCCTGAAAAATCTGTACGATAAACTAAGAGCCCGCGTGATGGCTACCCTTGATTCTGGGCAGACAGAACCCCATCGTTTAGCGGAGAAACGTGACAACACCAATGATCTGCGTTCCATGGCCTTGATTGCGTATACTTCCGATTTAGAGCCCGGCGCTGAGCAGGAACCGATCAGTCCACTTAAGGCTGGAGGAGTGGACGAGTGTTTTCCTTTTCCTTTTGGATTGGATGATTTGGTCACCACGGTTGAATCTGTTTTAGGATTGCGCAGTAATCAGGATGAGATGGAGAAATCCAGCTAGGTTACAGGTGAGCTACGTATGAGCCAGCCACAGGGCGCCGATTCCAGAAAACCGGCAGTGTTGGTGATAGATGATTCAAGCTATATCACGCTCATGGTTCGCAAAGCTCTGGAGTCTCTGGAGGTCGATGTTTTTTCAGCGATGAATGGGAGTGATGGAGAAAGAGAAGCGGGGAGATTGGGCGAGAACCTGGATTTGATTTTGATGGATATTGTCATGCCCAAACAGGATGGCGTGACCACTCTTGAGCATCTGCGAACCAAGGGCAGCAAGGTTGCGGTCATCATGCTCACCGGAAATACCGAAAAGCAAAACCTCATAAAATGTGCGCGACTCGGAATCACTGATTTTCTGGCCAAGCCTTTTGATGTCGGATTTCTCAGAACCAGGGTGTCTGAGGTGTTGGGGTTGGATTCTTCCGGTGACTCCAAGACCCAGCTTAAAAGTAAACGTATTCTGGTTGTGGATGATCAAGCTCTCACCCGCTCTCTGATCGAGGATCATTTAAAGCAGGTGGGTTATGAAGTCTTCGGAGTTGGTTCAGGTGCTGAAGCGCTTCAGGAACTCCCCTTGCTGTGTGCGGGTTTGGTTCTCATTAATACGGCTTTCCCCGAAAAAACCTCCCCGGATCAGATTCTTGAACTGCGTGAGACAGGTATAGGCGATTATTACGGGGTTATTGCTTATCAATCTCAGGAATCAGACAACCAAAGCGACCTTGAAAAAGTGGATAAAATTCTGCCTTATCCTTTCAGTCTGGGAGTGTTGAGAGAGGCTGTTGAGAAAAATTTGGGGTCGCCTGAATCCAGGGGTGTTGGTGGAGCCTAGTTTCAAGAAGGCTGTAGAAGCCCTGAAAAATTCTCGTAAATTATTGGTTTTGACGGGTGCCGGAATTTCAAGGGAATCCGGTCTGGATACCTTTAGAAATCAGGGTGATGACGGACTCTGGGGTCGTTATAATCCTATGGAGCTGGCTACACCGGAGGCTTTTTCCAGAGACCCGCAACTGGTTTGGAACTGGTATGCGTTTCGACGTGAAACTGCGTCTAAAGCAGAGCCCAATCCGGGACATCATACCCTTGCGGAATGGGAGAGAGTTTTTCCCGAGTTTTTGCTGGTAACTCAAAATGTAGATGGACTGCACCAGAGGGCCGGGTCCAGGAAAATTCTTTGTTTGCATGGAAATCTGTTTGAGGTTCGTTGCATGCACAGTTCGCAGGTATTTAAGAAATCAGGCCCCCTTGCGGAGTGTCCGCTAAAATGTCGTTGCGGTGCCATGTTTCGACCTCATATCGTTTGGTTTGGAGAGAATCCTTTTCCAGGAGTCATGGAAAATGCCATGCAGGCTGCATCAGAGTCTGATCTTTTGTTGGCTGTGGGAACCTCGCTGGTGGTTTATCCCGCCGCAGGACTGGTTCCTCTGGCCCTGGAGCAGGGAACTCCCGTTATTGAAATTAATCCAGAGCCTTCAGACTTTTCAAACAAGACCCTGCATCTCCAGGGGAAATCCGGTGAAATTCTACCTCGGCTCCAAGAGGCATTAGGGGTGAATGCATGAGACCGATCTGGGCTGTCTCGCGCGCCGTTCTCTATCTGACTTTTTTTTGTAGTCTCTTGGGAGCTGAAGCTTCATTAGAGCCTCAGTCCAAACCAAAGTTTCCGGATCTGAAAAAATGGGTGAAAAAGGCGCAGTTCAAACAGGGGTTTTTTAATCTCTACCAAGAAGATCAAAACCTGTATCTGGCTCTACCCCACAGTCGCCTAAAGGAAGAGTTTTTTGTTTTTTCGAGTCTTTCTGCTGGGCTATATGGTGGTCTTTTACTGCCTTCTATGCCCCTGAATCAGGACCGGGTCTATTTTGAAAAACAGGGTGATCGGATTCGACTCAATCGGCGTGACTCAACGCGTAGAGCAAATCAGGGTTCTCCTGAGGAAAAGTCCTTACGAAAAACCCAATTGGATTCTTTGATCCACGGCTTCAAGATTTTGGCGGCAGATAAAAAGAAGAAAATCTATTTGATTTCTCTCAACTCCTGGTTATGGAAGGCCGGAGGCAAGATTATTCCACAGTGGATCCTCAATTTTTTTTCCCTGAGTGGTACGGATTTATCTCAAACTTGGTGGATACGAATTCAGACATTTCCAGATAATCTCGAACTTGAGTTTCAGACCACTTTAAAAGGTCAAGGTGCTAGCCTGGGCTCAGACACTTCCAATCAGTCGCGCTTGGTCTTTTCCCTGGTTAGAAAGAGCGATAGTCAGTATAAGCCGCGAGCAGCAGATGATCGCGTGGGGTATTTCACCCGTGATCAGATTGATTTTTCAAATCCCCTCAAAGACGATGGGGTGCAGCGTGTCATCAAGCGCTGGAATCTTGAGAAGGCAGAACCAAAACTGAAGCTGTCTGTGGTGAAAAAACCCATTGTTTTTCACCTTATGGATGATATTCCTACGCGTTTTCGTGCCGTGATTCGCAGTGGAGTATTGGAATGGAATAAAGCCTTTGAGGCTTTGGGACTCCTGGGGGCCCTGGAGGTGCGCCTGCCTGATGAGGGCAGCCCCGTGGAGCCTTCAGATCTCAGGGTTTCAACGATTTCATGGACCGCAAACCCGGCGGGTTTTGCCCTTGGCCCTCATAGGAGCCATCCAGAAACCGGCGAAATCCTGGATGCGGATATTGTGGTCAGTTCAGGCGTTGAAACCTGGTTTGTGAATCGAGCCAGGATTTTTGATTCCACCTCAGCGCAAATCTCGCCCAACTCCTGGCTTTTAGACCAACTTCTTGCCAAAGGGGCAGCTAAGGCCCCTTTGGCTGTTCTTGAATCATTTAGGCAGAAGATGGAGATTCAAAAGAGATGGATCAGGCACGGAGTTTACGCCTGCCAAAATTTGAATTCGGCTCGCATAGCTCAGGCCCTGGCGACTTTAGGGGCAGGAAATCAAGAATCGGGAGATGAGAACTCAAAACAGATAGAGTGGCTGGATTTATCTCTAAAAAATCTTGTGATGCATGAAGTCGGACATGCATTGGGCCTGCGGCATAATTTTATAGCTTCGGC
>CAZRLV010000246.1:1117-5751 GCA_964600955.1 uncultured bacterium | reverse complement strand
GCGAGGGATAATAACCGTCGATAGCTTGCTTTAAGCGTCTTGCATTTAAAACCAGAGATTCGCCGGGAGTGCCGAAGCGAAAAAAGGCTACCCCAGCCCCCCAGTCAGAAGCGGTTGAATCGATGGCCTCGAGATACTGGTTCACGGCCGAAGGTGAAAGGTAGTTATATTTCAAAATAGAGCCCGGCTCAAAATTCATATTTGAGAAACGCCATTTTTCCAAACTATGAAAACTCAAAACCCGATCACGAGTCGTCATCTGGTCTTTGCCTTTTCCACTCTGGTTATAGCTTAGCCCCTGGAGACGCAGACGCTGATTTTCGGAGGCTGAATTAGGTGCTACCACAGCCCAGGGCACCCTCATTTTTCCCATTTCATCATAGAGAACGCAATAGGAATAGGTCGGAATGCCGTAGATAATAGGCTTCTCAAGCTTGTCGTAATGACCCACCATTTTTTTAAGCCAATGGTAGTCAGTGACCTTCAGAGGATTGGAGGATTTTTTGCCTCGATGGAAATCATAGAGCATGGGTACGACAAAATCAGAGGCGTCCGTAACCTGCTTAAAGCCTTTTTTCTTAACCCAACCTGACATGGGGGTAATGGAGAGGGTGACCCCTGGTAAGGCCTTTTTTAGTCCACGTAAAAGTCGGGCGTAGAGCTCAAATTGGATATGTCCCCCCTCAAGATCAATCTGAATTCCACTAACCCTAGGATTTAAAACCCCGAAAAAACGAAAATCATCTTGAATACGGGAAATCATCCATGGGATCGCCTGTTCAGGAGATCGATTGAGATAGTCTGTTACAAAGGGGTTCGTGGATGAATTGCCAAAAGTGTAGCAAAGGTGAATTTCTTCAAACTGTTTTAAAGAGCGAAACTGGCTCAGAAACCATTTTCGTTTGCGAATTCCTGAAAAAACCGGCTTATTTTGAATCAAAGAAAAAGTGCCGGTGCGATAAAAAAGCCCCTTGATTGGAATAGATTCCAGGGTTTTTAGGCTTTTTGCATCGAATTCATGATGCAGATGCCAATGCCAGATATAATAAGGCCCCTTGGAGAAAGTTTCAGAGACCAGAATCAGAAAGATTAGAAAAGCTCGCACGAGGGCGAATTTTATGCAAAGATCCTTGAGGATGCAAGTTCTGCTAGCCCTGATTTTACTCTCGCATTCTCAGGCATGGGACGCTGTGACTTATCGTTCTATTTTTTTGGAGGCTGTGGATCGCAGTTCCATGATCAAGCCCCTTCAAATCCACGGGAAGACGGCAGAATCAAGGCTATTGGATCTTCATAAAAATCGGGGTAGCATCCTCAAAGAACTTAGGCAAAAAGAGATTACACGACCCAGAAAAATAGCGCCTATTATCCAAAAGATCGAATCTATTCGAGAGAGATTCAAGCGATTCAAAAGCACCAGGGAGAGATCCCGTCTCTACGCCGAACTTGCATTTTATATCTGCGCACTAGCAGATCCAGCTTCGCAGTATATTGATCCGGGACAGGCTAACAATCAACAACCTATGGTGAGCTATGATAACTGGGTTAGCTCAAACCTGGACATACATGCTATCTTACGTCAGACTCCAAGCCCAACTCAGACCCCTGAGACGGGTCCGCGCTTGGTAGAGCTATGGGATGAAAATATTAAGTTTCACAAAAAGATTGGGGGGATCTCCGAGTTTATAACCCAATTTGATTCTCGAAAATCTAGGGAAGAAGAAAGAATTCGCCAAACCCTTGGATTGGTGATGCTAGGACTGCGCCAGGCTTGGATCCAAGCAAAGGTCTCGCAAAAGACTAGCCCGATTTTTGAAGTGATCTGGGCCAGCCTACTTTTTCTGATCTGTTTTTTCTTCACCCTTAAGCATGGGGGTTTTTTTGCAGGCTCCATGGATTCCAGAAAAGATTCATGATACCTTGAGCTTATGACGAAGAAAGTCCTGATCCTAGATGATGAAAAAGCCTTGGCCCTATCCATTAAGGCCTTGGTTAGTGTCAGGTATACGGTTCAGGTGGATCTGGCCAATACCATTGATGAAGCGCGGACATTGCTTCTTTCAAATACCTATGACGCGCTGATTATTGATAATTATCTTCCAGATGGAACGGGTTACAAACTGATCTGCGACCTGGATGAATCTTGTCCCTGGATCGCTGATTGTCTTATGTTGTTTCTAAGCGGGGTCTATTATGTGGACATGATGCCGGAATTCACTAAAAGCTTGGAGAAATTTCCGCATGTCCATGTTCGTAACAAGCCGATCAATGCGGCCACCCTTTATGAAATTATGGATACTTGCCTGCTAAAAACGGATAAAACTTAGGCCTGAACAAACAGAGTAGGGAGACTTATGAAAGCCCTGATTATTGATGATGAACCTTTTATCTGTGAACTGCTCAGTGAGTTTCTCAAACCATTTGGAGATGTAAGCTTTCTCACCGAAGGAGCTGAAGCCTTAGAGCAGGTTAAAAAAGGCCATGAGGAGGGATCGCCCTATGATTTACTTTGTTTGGATATCAATCTCAGCGAGGTCAGCGGACTTGATATCCTCAAAGAACTGCGTTTATTCGAGAAGGGCCAGGGGATCTCAGAGGATCAGGCGGTTAATGTGGTGATGATCACCAGCTCCTATGAAAGTCAGTACTTTTTCGAAGCCCATCAGCACGGATGTCAGGGATATCTCACGAAACCCATTTTGCGTGAGGACCTACTGGGCAAAATTGAAGAACTAGGACTGATTTCTGAATGGGATTCATGACCCACGAAAAACCAGCCATTGTTGTTTTTGGAAGTTCTTCTATTCCCACCTGGGACCCGGTTTACGCTCAGGCTGTAGACCTGGGAGAAAAGCTGGCCGAAGCTGGATTTTCAGTCATAAATGGAGGATATTTCGGACTGATGGGTGCTGTGACCCGTGGCTGTCGTGCAAAACAAGGTCATAGTCTGGGAGTGACCAGTAAAACCTTTAGTTTTCGGTCAGGTGCCAACCCCTGGCTGAGCGAAACCCTTGAGGAGAGTAATTCAGTTTTGCGCTTGGGCCAGATGATCTCTTTGGCACAGGGGGCTATCGCCATGCCCGGAAACCTCGGCACATTGAATGAAATACTTATGCTCATGACGCTCTGGAAGGTCAGAGAGACTGATATTCCCCTGGTTGCCTGGAAAGAGCCGTTTGAGAAGTCCATACGATTTCTTGAAGCTCAGGGCATTTTGGATTTTGAGACCTGTGTACGCATTAGCTACACCGAGTCTCCTGAGGAAGCTGTCAACCTTATTCAGTCCGCAATGCGCTAATTTGAAAAATCCATGGTTTTTCAACCTGTGCTGAGTTAAACTTGGCCTCGATGAATGGTGTTTTTCAATTTAGGACAAGGTGCAGATCATGCCCGTAAAAAGGTTTCAGGTTCGTGATGAAGACGGTCAGCTTTGTACGGCCAAGTGTTGGGTCACTGAGGCAGTAGGAGGCTATCAGATTGGGATTGAGATTCTTGCGAAACATCAGCGTTTCGATGGTTTTTCAGACGCATGTCACGAGAACATCTCCTGGTATGATGTAAGAACACAACTACTGCACATGGGCTATAAAATCGTGGAGGATATTTTCGAATATTAGAGGCGAATGAGTCCCCAGGTCAAAATCCGGTTATCCAACACTCTGAGCAATACCAAGGAGGTCTTGCAACCGATTGTGGACGGAAAAATCACCCTCTACGCATGTGGTGTAACCGTTTATGACCGCTGTCATCTTGGGCATGCTCTGCAAGCTATTCTCTTTGATACGTTTGTGCGCTACTTGCGCTACCGTGGATTTGATGTCACCTATGTCCGCAACTACACCGATGTGGATGACAAGATCATTAACCGGGCTCAAGAGATGGGGATTAGTCCACTGGAGCTTTCAGAAACTATGATCGAGCACTGTAGGCAGGATATGGAGAGTCTTGGAGTACGTCCGGCGGACCATGAGCCCAAAGTATCTGATTTTATCCCTGAGATCACGACCTATATCCAGACCTTGATCGACAAAGAATTTGCCTATAGCACCGAGTCAGGAGATGTGTATTTTCGCGTTTCCAAAAAGTCTGATTATGGAAAGCTATCGAACCAGCGTCCCGATGAGCTTCAATGCGGACATCGTATCGACTTGGAAGAAGGTAAAGAAAGCCCGCTTGATTTTTCCCTCTGGAAACATGAAGCGCTCGAAGGGGCTTCCTGGCCCTCTCCCTGGGGTCCCGGACGGCCTGGGTGGCATATTGAGTGTTCCGTGATGTCTTCAGAAATATTAGGGCCTTCGTTCGATATTCATGGGGGTGGCCGTGATCTGGTCTTCCCACACCATGAAAATGAAATTGCTCAGTCTGAGGCCCATTCAGGTCAATCCTACGCGAATTTCTGGCTTCACACGGGGTTGTTAACCCTGGAACATCAGAAAATGTCTAAATCAGTAGGCAATATCATGACGGTGGAAGAGTCTTTGCGCCGTTATGATGCTGAGGTGATTCGCTGGAATGTTTTTCAGGTCCATTATGCTTCCAATCTGGATTTCAATGCCAAAAATTTCAGATTAGGGCTTAAGAAACTTTATTATTTTTATAAGACACTGGAGAAGTCGCAGGATTTCCTCGAGATT
>CAZRLV010000246.1:0-1107 GCA_964600955.1 uncultured bacterium | reverse complement strand
AACTGTCCGACGGCCGCATCTACTACAATTCGCGGACCCACATGCGGCCCGGCATGCTTTTCAGGCGGCCATGGATGATGATTTCAATATTCCCAAGGCCTTTACCACCATCAACCGCCTATTCCAGGATTTGAATGAGGTTTTGGTGAGAAAAGGGCTTAAAGCCCCGGCTAAATCAGCAGTCGTAAGCGTGTTGCTGGACTTGGTCCATGAAATCGGGTCCATTCTTGGATTATTTCAGTACAGGCCCACTCAGTTTCTTCAAGAGACTCAAAACAAATACCTGAGTTTGCGAGGGATTGGCCAGGAGTATATTGAGGAGCAATTACAAAACCGCATGGATTATCGGGCTAAAAAGGACTATGCCAAATCCGATGAAATCCGTGAGAATCTTTACAGCCAGGGAATCCAGATTCTTGATACCGCTAAAGGTCAGATCTGGGAACTCACAGAGGACGCACTACATCAACTCGTAACCACAGAATCATGAGCTTTCATTGGAATGAAAATAAGATCAATTCGTCCTGGAACGCTTGTGTTCAAAAGGCAACCTTAGAACATGGAAACCAAGATTTTATACGCGATCGTCATTATAGAATTCATTATTATTCTCGCTCTGTTCTTTCAGGACAGTTATCTGGAGTGGGCAAGACTACGAAAGATCAAACGCTCAGGAGACCTGGGTGAACAGCGAGTCAGCGACTATTTAGATAACCTCGATGATGTATTTCATATTTTCAACGGGATTCAGGGTCGCTTTGACAATCAGAGTTTTGAGATTGATCATCTACTCCTCGTACATCAGGGAGTTATTCTCGTTGAAACCAAGAATATCCGTGGCACAATCATAGCCAAACGCAACAACTGGTGTCAGATTAAACGCTCGGAATCCGGTAAATCATACGAGAGAAATTTCAAGAGCCCAATCAACCAGATTGATCGAACGGCACGTATTTTTGAAGCGTTTCTTGATCAAAAGGGGATTCGGGTCAAGTTGATTCCCGTCGTCGTGTTTTCGGTCGGGGATGTGGAGTTAAAACTACCGCGTCAAAAATACCCCGTCATTCATTTGGAAAAACTAGAAAACGTGATTTCTGACGTATCTCG